>CAUZWB010000121.1:0-6435 GCA_963583525.1 Verrucomicrobiia bacterium
ACCGGCGCGGGCGCACTGGTGGCCGAATGCCCCAAGGCCGCGCTGGGCCAAACCGCGCTGTGGCTGCGCGTGCACCTGCGGGCGGAGGGCGGCACAGTGAAGCTTTCGGGCGCACAACTGGGCCGCGCTTTGAGCGGCGCAAAGGTGGATCGGGAAAACAAGTTGGTGCTGCGCGTTAAGTTGCAATCGGAGTGAAGGGCCGGTAGTTTCGCCCGCGATGGAACCGGCTGATTTTCTTGGGTTGATTTCGCGGCGGCATTGTCAGCGGGCGTTTACGGATGCGTCGGTGCCGCGGGAGGTTTTGGAGGCGGTGTTGTTGGCGGCGGGGGAGGCGCCTTCGGGGAAGAATACGCAGCCTTGGAAGGTGACGGTCGTTCAGGGCGCGGCGCGGGATGGGTTAAGCGCGGCATTGTGTGCGGTGTTTGATGCGGGGGAAAAGGCGGTTCCGGATTATGAGTATTCGCTGTTGCCTTCGCCGACGGAATGGAAGGATCGGGCGCGGGTGTGTGGGTTTTCGCTGTTTGAATTGAAGGGGATCGCGCGGGATGACGTGGAAGCGCGGAAGGCGCATGGGCGGGAGAATTTTACTTTTTTTGGCGCGCCGGTGCAGTTGGTTTTTCATCTGCCGGCTGGGGCGGAGCGGGGGAATTTTTTGGATACGGGAATGTTTATGCAAAACGTAATGCTCGGCCTCACGGCGCACGGGCTGGGGAGTTGCCCGCAATTCAGCGTGGCGGGCTATGCGGGCGTGGTGCGCGAGTTGCTGGGGTTAGGCGAGGATCGCTGGGTGGTGGCGGGGATGTCGGTGGGCTGGCCGGACGGGTCGGCGTCGGTTAATGGCTTTGTGCCGGAGCGGCTTCCGTTGGCGGATTTTGTGGATTGGCGGGATGGATGAAAATACAAGTCGCCAATAATCGGGATTATTTGGTAGCTTCAGCCGCAGCCGGAGGGGCCGGTTATTTATATGAGTGAGGAGTATTGCAAAAGCGCGTGCCAGGAATGCAACGGTCGGATTTCTCTGCCGGTGGATGCGGTGGGCGTGGAGTTCAATTGCCCGCACTGCGGCGTGAATCTGCAGCTCGTTCTCAAGCATTATTGTGAGCACTGCAGCGGGCCGCTTTCGTTTGAGGGCAATCCAGATGCGATTGGCATGGAAATTGAATGCGGCCATTGCCAAAATCAAACAGTGCTGCAGCCCTCGGCATTGGTGATCGAAGACAAGGCTCCGCCGGCGGAAGAAGAAGTTTACAAAGAGGAATATGACGAGGGCGAGGAATACGAAGAAGAGAACGAGGAAGAGTATGAGGAAGAGTATGAGGAAGAGTACGACGAAGAGTACGACGAAGAGGCGTACGAAGAATCCGAACCTGAACCCGAACCGGAGCCCAAGCGTGGTGGCCCGCCCAAACCACGGCAGCCGAAGCACGGTGGCCCACCCAAGCCGCGCCAGCCTAAAAAAGTACGTAAGCGTCCCGGCAGTGGAGGGGCCACGCCTGGCGATGGGCCGGAAAAAATTGGCCGTCGATTAGCCGGCTCCGGCCCCAAGCCCGACGAAGAAGCTCCTGCGGATGAGGGGCGCGCCGGACGACCCGGGCGGCCCAAACCCGGTGGCCGCCGCGGTGGCCGCCCCAAATCCAAGCGCAGCACCCGACCCGCGGGCGGTTCTTCCTCAGCCGTGCCAAGTGCGCCCATGACTCGTCGCCAACCGGCAGGCGTTGAGCCGGATCCAGAGGAATCAATGGATCCGATGGCCGGCGCGGTGCCGGGTGGATCTTCCGCGATGCCTCCCAATCCGGCGATGCCAGGAGGATCGGCGGGGCCAATGGGGCCGGGACCGGTTGTACGAAAAGTGGCCGGCGTGATTCCCGGCGCGGGCGGAGGCGCTCACGGGGGCGGCGCGCCCAAATTCAAATCTTCCGTGGCCTTGGAAGATGATGGCGAAGAATTCGAGGGCCCTTGGTATAAAGACCGTGAGAAACAAAAACTTGGTGTGGTGTTGGTTGTGTTTGTGCTGTTGTTTTCAAGATTTGGGCTGCCCACGGTGGCCGGATTCATCAATCCGCAATGGGAACATAGCGTTCGTCGGGCAGTTTCTCTGAAGTTTTTATTTGGCGATAATTATCGCAGCAATAATGTGGTGAAATCTGTGAAGGTGGATGAGGCATCGTTGGTCATCAGCCGGGAGACCGACCGGAAAACCGAGGGTCAACAGGGGCCGGATGTGTATTATGTGATCGGTGCAGCTCAGAATGTTACAAGCGATACGCTAATTCAGGTGGAAATTATTTTCAAACTATACGATCAAATTGGCACCGAGTTGGGCGAGGCCCATGGCTACACCAATCAGTTAGGCCCAAATGTGGTGTGGAATTTCCGTGCGCCGTGCATGACCTCTGAGGCCGTCTCTACCAATATCGTTCGCGCGACGCTCGACCGATTGATCGTGCGGTAGTGTTACTGCTGGTTCCACGGCCGGCCCGGTGGGGGTGGGGGCGGTTGTTTCCAGTTCCAGTCGGAGGTGTATTTAAAATCCAAATAATCGGTCGGCACCACTGCGCCGTTTTTACTTTTTGAAATGAGGAGGGCATCGAGCAGGGCGCTGGTCATTAGCGTGCGCTCGGCGGGCCAAGTGGGTTTGCCCGTGTGGAACATTTGTTCCGTGCCTTTTACGAGATAAGTAAAGTGCATGTACGGGCGGGCTTCCTGTGTCCAGAAGGTGGTGGATTTTTGTAAGCCACCGTTGGTCTTCCACGCCACGCCCCATTCGTTCACCGCGCCGTTGAGCGTCAAGATAAAGGCTTTCAGCCCGTCGCGATATTCGATGACGAACAAGTCCGGCGCCTTCACCAACTCGCGCAGTGGCTTGTTCGGTTGGCGCGTGATGGGGCTTTTTTTTAAACGCTTCAGCGCGGCATCGAGCAATTTGCGGTCGAACATCCCCGCGTCCATCGCGCGCCAAACTGCGTCACCGGAAAGGCACTGCACCCGCTTCACACCCGTCTCGCCGCCGGCGCGGCGTTCTGCGAGGCATTGCACCATCTCCAGCGCGTGATAGCCGTAAGCGTCCAGCGTGTGATACGAAACGGCGACAATTTCCTTGAGCTTCGCCCCGCGTTTTACATCCGCCGGCGGATACCGCCACAGCACCGGCAGTGACGAGCCGGCCATCAGCGGCACTTTTAATTCCGCCGCCGTGTCGTGCAGCCATTTCGCGTCCGCCCAATTGTCGGCCAAGTGCTTGTCCACAAACACCGGCACCGATTGTCCTGTTTTGCGGAACACTTTTTGCACCGCATCAAACAACCGCCGTTTCGGATAAATCGTGTTTCCGGTGGCGTTCTTCGAGTACTTCCCGTGTTCAGCCACGAGGAGCACGCCGTCCACCGCCAGCTTGCCGGTGCCGAGCGTGAGCGTTTCCTCCACCGTTTTGTAAATGGGTACATCGAATTTTTTGGCCCATTTGCGGCTGGTATCGCTCTCGGGCACTTGGTCGGTGTACAGCGAAACTAGCTTGAGATTCGGCCGCTCGCCTTTTTCATCCAGCGTGTGCGTGAGCAGCAACCGGCTGACAATGACATCCGCGTGCGAGTTGTGCCGGTACTCCGTCACGATCGCCGCAATCCGCTTCGGCGGCGCGGCGCAGCCGAGCACACACAACGAGAGAAGTAGGAAAAAATGTTTCATCGGAGAATCAAAGCATCCGCCACGTCGAGGTCAAGCACGATCCGGCCGCCATTTCGTTTAAATGGTTTCCCGCTGGCACGGGCCACTCTCTTTTTCTCCAAGTCTTTGGGCAGAGTGATAACCAGATTTTTGGAAGGCTTGCCATACCAGTTTGTCAGGATAATTACACTGCCCTTTGGCGAGTCGATTATGTTTGCTTCCACTCGATCCCGAACGCAAACACTATCCTCCCCAGATACACTAATGGAAAGAAACATGGCCTCGTGGTTGAGTTGGGACGGAATCAAGTGGGCGGAAGCGGCGGCATGCGTGCCGCGATCCACCGGGACGCGAGGTATTCCGCTATGAAAGTATGTGAACCCGGGTAAAAAAGCAGAGTAAGTCACCTCCCCCTTGCCAATGCCCGCACCGGTGGGCCAATGCCGATACACCGCTGCGGAGCCATCCTTGAAAGTTGCCAGCACTCCGGAATTATTAGCGCGCTGCACCTTGCAGCGTACTGAGAACACCGGAAGTGTTTTATGACTCGGTTCGCCTTTTCGTTGGGTGAAAAGCGAGTTGGGGAATCGAATCGAATCGATGGCCTTAGCGAAGGGCAGATCTTGTTTGACCATTTCGATTTGTTCTCCTGCGGGTGCTTCTAACGTAATGCCTTTCAAGCCAAGCAATTCACGCAGCACCGTGTTCGGTTGGTTGTATTCGTCGAACATTCCCGCGCCCGCCGTGGCGTGAAGATGTCCGCCCGCTTTGACCCAATCCGCGATTTTTTTCGATGCCGCTCGGGAGACATGCCGGTCGGTGAGGTAAAGTTGTTTGTAATCCTTCAACGCGTCCCCTTCGATGACGAAATCCAGTTGATGGCCGCGGTGGAGTATCATTGTGTACAGCGTCCGTTTCCCCGCCGCGAAAGAGCCGTGGTTGTCGCCCCAGATGTCGGCGGTTTCGCTGAACCACATGGCGGCCTTCGCCGGGCGCTTGCGGCCGCTTTGGATGATGTCCTCGAATTGGCCGAGTTCGCGGAAGCTGCGCAGCACGGTGCGGTAGGTCTCGGGGTTGCTGCAGTGGTTTTCCGTGTAGGCGACTTGCACGGGGCGGAACTCAAAGAGGTTCACCACCTGCATTCCGTGGCCGAGCGCGCCGTAAAAGAGGCGGCGCCAGTTGTCGGGAATCTGCCCCGGCCAGTGCGGCATACAGTAATAATGAATTTTCATATCCGGCTTGCCGCGCACGCCGGCGCGCAGGAGATCGAGGTTAATGTTGTTCATCTGCTGCGTGGCTACGGGCATCTGGAAAATATAATCTTCGCTCCACGGCATGGTCATTCCCTCCTCGCGAAAAATGGTCACCCATTTGTGAACCTCGCCGAGGTAACGATGTTCCGCCGGATAATGCGGCGAAAAATTCGCGCCAATGCCCGCGTTGGGCAGGTGCTGGCGCAGAATGTCCGTGCGTTGCTTGATGGCTTGGATGCCGTAGTGATTCCGGTATCGGCGCGACCAATAAAACACGCCGGGCTGTTTGGCCTTGAGGGCGTCGGTGGGATTATACGCAATTGCTGTCCAGTTACTCGCCGTGGGCAGTACGCCTTTCGGCTTCAATCCGCGTGCTTTCAGCCATGCGACGAAATCGACCGTGACGTTTTTGCCGCTTGGCTTCGGCAGTCCAATCTCATCGCCCAAGCTCACGCATTGAATTTGGCGGGCGCGCGCGCCGAGGTTTTTGCAATACTCAGCGAGCTTCGCGGTGGGTACGCCGCGCACGTCGATGTACGAGCCGTCCTTAAGCGAAGTGTCCCGCAGCCCAAACATTTCACGGAACTCCGTGACCGCCGTGTCATATTTCGGCCCCAGTCCGGGCGCGAACGTGTAGCCGTAAATTTGAGTTTCCGTGGGAATGCGCCCGCGCAGCGGCTCCTTTTTCACCTCGGCGAGCATATCAAAAAGCACCTGCTCGCGCTTGCGCAGGCGGCGTGAGTAGCGTGTGTCCGCATCGCCCGCCAACAACAAATCGCCCTCGCCCTCAAACTTCGCGATAACCGCCAGCTTGCCGTCTGCTTCTTTCACTGCAAACTCCGCGCGGTACTTTCGGTTGCCTGTAAAATTCCACTGCCCGTCATTGAGCGTGTCCATCATGCCGCCGACCTCCACCCATTCGCTGCTTTTCCCCGGCGCGATCTTTACGTTCATCGCGGGCCAGTTTCGCAGATGCACCCAGTACGGCGAATGCTGCTGCCAATTACCGCCACCCGGCGCGCCTTTGCCGGAAAAAGTTAACTCGTTGCCATCGAGATTGGTCACCTTCAAAAACACATCGCCCGATTGCGTGAGCATGCCGTCGAGCGGCAAATATTTTTCCTTCTCGATACGCATTTTCACTTGCGCCTCGTCGGTGGTCAGCAGCAGGCAATCGACATTCCGCTTGGCGGCGGGTTCGGATTGCTTGGTGGTGATGAGCGTGATGGTTGCCTCTCCGGCTTGCAGCTTGGCAAATGCATCGTGCCCTTCCCACACGATGTTCTCCGATGCACCCCAGCTCCACGCGTGCTCGGTTTTCAATTTCTGGTTGAACGCCCAAATTTTTAAATTCTTCCGCGCTCCATAAAGCCGATCCAACACGGGTTTGCCCTTTTGCTCCACACGCACGCGGAACTGTGTCTCAAACCGATATGCTGCCTCATACCGCACGAGTACCAGATATCGCCCCGCCTTCGGCACGCGCACCTTGAGGGTCGCGCTGCCCGCCGCCTGCTCG
>CAUZWB010000122.1:0-6427 GCA_963583525.1 Verrucomicrobiia bacterium
GGGGCTGCGCATCCGCAAGCCGGAAGATTTGCGAACCGCCGCCCACGCGCTTTACGAACAGCACGGGTGCGCGGTGCTCGTCAAAGGCGGCCACTTGCGCGGGCTCAACGAGGCGGTGGATGTCCTCTTCGATGGCCGCGACGAATGGCTATTCGCCCTCCCACGCGTGAAAGGGCGAGGGATACACGGGACGGGTTGTATTTATTCGGCAGCAATCGTGGCGGGATTGGCGAACGGGCTTTCGCTTCTAAAAGCAGTAGGGCAGGGGAAGGAGTTTGTTTTTAGTGAGATCGTGAATAGTGAGTAGGATTTGCAGCCCCCTCTACTCCCAACTCCCTATTCACTACTCCCCAAACCCGACAACTCACTAGACACCTGCCTCCTTTGCCTCCACCCTCCCGCAAATGCGCATCGGCCTCATTTTTAATCCCACCGCCAAGGGCGATCAGGCGCGGCATCTGCGCAAGCAACTCGATGAGATTGCTGATGAGTGCACGTTGCTGCCGACGGAAGGGCCGGGGCACGCGGAGGATTTGGCCGCGCAAGCGGTTGCCGATGGCATCGAATTGATCGTGGCCGCCGGCGGTGATGGCACAGTGCACGAGGTGGCCAATGGATTGGCCCGCGATGCCGATGGCTTGGCGCGCACGGCGTTGGGGATTTTGCCGTTGGGAACGGTAAATGTTTTGGCGCGGGAGTTGGGCATCCCCTTAGATTTCGAGGCGGCGTGGCGCGTGATCCGGCGCGGCTTCACGCGGCAAATTGATTTGCCGTGGATGGAGCTGCAGCGCGAATGCAAAACCCAACGCCGTTGCTTCCCGGCACTCGGCGGCGCGGGGATGGATGGCCGCGCGTGCGAGCTTGTGAATTGGGAAACCAAAAAGCGCAGCGGCCAGTTTGCTTATCTTACCGCCGGCTACCGCGCGGCGATGGAGCCGCTGCCGGCGATGCGCGTGGTGGCCGATGGCCGCGTGATCGAAAGCGCGGAATTGATTATGCTCGGCAACGGCCCGTTTTACGGTGGCCCATTCAATGTCTTCCCCGCAGCGCAGTTGGATGATGGCAAAGTGGACGCCATCATCGCCGAGCGCGTGCAAAAATGGCGCACGCCCGAATATCTTTGGGGCTTACTCACGGGCAACCTGCCGAGCCTCGCGGGGGTGCATTATGTGCAAGCGGCGAGCATCGAGCTCTCGCCAGTGAACGGCGAGCGTGTGGCGGTACAGCTCGATGGCGACGCCACCGGCGAATTGCCGGCCACTATCAGCGTGTCCCCACGCGCCCTCCGCATGGTGGCCCCTGCGCCGGTGGGTTAACTTAATTGAAAAATAACCCAAAAGAGGGCTTGCTTTCCATTTCCACGGCGGCTAAATTCCCGCCCCTTTTTGATGGTTCAGGCCCCATTTGGCTCTGGAAAATAAGCTTAAGATTATGGCAGTAAAGATGAGATTAAAGCGGATCGGCATGAAAAATACGCCGGTTTTCCGCATTGTAGTGACCGATGGCCGCAGCCCTCGCGATGGCCGGTTCATTGAAGAAATTGGCACCTATTGGCCGCTAAAAGAAGGCGCCGACAATTTCACGATCAACCTCGACCGCACCAAATACTGGCGCGGCGTGGGTGCTCAACCGAGCGAAACCGTCGCCAGCATCATCAAACGCGCCCTCCGAGCCGAGAAAGGTTTGGAGCCCAAAGCGAAGAAGGTCAAAAAAGTTAAGGAAGAGCCCAAAGCCGAAGAGCCCGAAGTGAAAGCTGAAGAGCCCAAGGCTGAAGAGGCCGCGCCCGAGGTAGTGGAGGAAAAAGCCGAGGAACCCAAAGCCGAAGAGCCAGCAGCCGAGGAGCTAGCAGCCGAGGAGCCAGTCGCCGAAGCGACGGAAGCTAAAGCCGATGAGCTCGCGGCCGAAGAAGCCGAAGCCAAGACTGAGGAACCTGAAGCAGAGGCCACTGAAGAAAAATCTGAAGAAGCCAAGGCTGAAGAAAAACCCGACGAACCCAAGTCGGACGCTTAATTTTTAATCGATTTTTGTTATGCAAGATTTTGTGGAATATGTGGTCAAAGGTTTGGTTGATGAACCCGATGCAGTCAACGTGACCGAAGTGGAAAATAACGGCACAACCGTTTACGAACTGCGAATGGATCCCGATGATATTGCCAAAGTGATTGGCCGGCGCGGCGTGACGATCAACGCCATCCGCTCGCTCATCCAAGCCGGTGGCGCCAAAAAAGGAATGCGCTGCGGCTTGGAAATCATCGAGGACGAAGACGACGATTAGGCACGCCCGGCGTGCCACGCAGCCACAATTATGAAGGTGGACGTGCTCACGCTTTTCCCCGCGATGTTCGCGGGGCCAATGGATGAAAGCATCCTGCGCCGCGCCCGCGAAAGCGGCCGGCTGGAGCTTGCCCTCCACGATTTACGGGACTGGACCCACGACCGCCACCGCACGGTGGATGGCACCCCCTACGGCGGCGGCCCGGGAATGGTGCTCAAGCCCGAACCGATCTTTGAAGCGATAGATGAGCTGGCGAACGACACCACGCAAGTGGTGATGCTCACCCCGCAAGGCGAGCCGTTCCGCCAAGCCACGGCGAGCACGCTTTCGGCGCACGAGCATTTGCTCCTGCTTTGCGGCAGTTACGAGGGATTTGACGAACGCATCCGCACGCGGGTGCATCACGAAATCTCCATCGGCGATTACGTGCTGACCAACGGCGCACTGCCCGCGATGGTGGTGATTGACACGGTCACGCGATTGCTGCCCGGCGTGCTGGGCGATGACGCCAGCAGCGTTGAGGAAAGTTTTAGTGAGAACACGCTGGACTATCCGCAGTACACGCGGCCGGCGGAATACCGCGGGTTGGAAGTGCCCGAAGTGTTGCAAAACGGCAACCACGCCGCCATCGAACAATGGCGCCGCGAACAGGCCGAACAACGCACGCGCGAACGTCGGCCGGATTTATTGGAAGAATAAAAAACAATTTAACAATTTTAACACAAGTTTAACTAAGGACAAAATATGAATCAGGCATTGATGGACAAAATTGAGTCGGAGCAACTACGCGCCGAGCCACTGGACTTTAACGTGGGCGACATCGTCAAGGTGCACACCCGCGTGAAAGAAGGTGCCAAGGAACGTACGCAGGTATTTCAGGGCATCGTCATCGCCCGCCGCGGGCGTGGCCTCAATGCCACCTTCACCGTGCGCCGCATCAGCTACGGCCAAGGCGTCGAGCGCGTGTTCCCCGTGAACAGCCCCAACGTCGAAAAAGTCACCGTCGAGCGCCGGGGCAAAGTCCGCCGCGCCAAGCTCAACTATCTCCGCGAACGCATCGGCAAACGCGCCATGCTCGTCAAAGAGCGCAAGTAGGGCTGGGAATTAACCACAGAGACACAGAGGGCACAGAGAATTTAGCCTCTGTGTCTCTGTGGTAAAAAATTCCACGCGAATATCTTTCCATTCCCATTCCCCGCCGAATCGCCCACAACGGGCGCGTGGATTGCTTTCAATTCGAACGCGAACATCACGCGCAAGGACTCATCCGCTTGGCGGGAATCGATGAAGCCGGCCGCGGCCCACTCGCCGGCCCCGTGGTGGCCGGCGCCGTGGTGTTGCCAGTGGAGTGGGCGGAGACGGGTTTGCCTGAATCGCTCCAACGTCTCGATGATTCCAAAAAGCTTACCGAAAAAATCCGCGAAGAATTATTCGCCGCCATCCACGAGGAAACTCAAATCCATTTCGGCATCGGCATCATCGAAGCGAATGTCATTGACGAAATCAACATCCTCCAAGCCACCCACCGCGCGATGAACGCCGCGCTCGCTCAACTCTCTCCGCCCGCCGCGCACGCACTCGTCGATGGCCTTCGCGTTCCCTCGCTCGTCATCAACCAAACAGCAATCGTCAAAGGCGACCAAAAAAGTTTTTCCATCGCCGCCGCCAGCATCCTCGCCAAAGTGACCCGCGACCGCCTGATGCGCGAGCACGACGTCCGTTGGCCCGAGTATGCCTTCGCCAAACACAAAGGCTACGGCACCGCGGCGCACCTTGCCGCACTTGAAGCTCACGGCCCGTGTCCTATTCACCGGCAAAGTTTTGCGCCGGTGCGGGCGGCAAAAGAACCAATGCCCAAATTCCAATAACCAAGGGATTGTCAGTTTCCAATAAAGGCCCCGTAGAGTTTGGAAATTGTGTATTGGGATTTCCTTGGGGGTTTGGACATTGTGAATTATTATTTATTTAAAAATATCCTTGTGCCTTCGCCTTCCCCGCCTACGCTCCAACTATGGTTTGGTCCGATGGGTTTATGGATTGGTTTCGGCGCGCGGAACCCGAACACTTGCGCCGAGGCCGATTAGGGGAGCGCGCGGCCAAGCGGTATTTAAATAAGGCGGGCCTGAAATTTCTCTACGCAAACTACCGTACCACCAAAGGCGAAATCGATCTCATCTTTCGAGACGGCGAGGCGTTAGTGTTCGTGGAAGTAAAAACACGCTCATCGGAAAGATGGACGCGCCCCGCCGCCGCGGTAAACGCCGACAAACGCCGCAAGATCATTGCCACCGCGCGAAATTACTTGCGACTGCTACACAATCCGGAAATCGCTTTCCGCTTCGACATCGTCGAAGTACTGCTCAACGAAGGTGAGGTCAATGAAATCCGCCATCAACCCAACGCCTTTGCGCCCGGTCGGCGATAATTCATCCTGCAATTCCTGCCCATCTTTGTTAAAACTCGCCCGTGCCGGAATTGCCTGAAGTTGAGGTGCTCACGCGCCATCTTTGCCCCGCCTTGCGCGGGAAGACTATTCGCGACGTGCGCGTTCATCGCGCCAAAAGTTCGCGCCCCACTTCCGCCCGCGCAATGCGCGCCAAACTGGTCGGCGCAAAATTCATCTCTGTGTCGCGCCGCGCCAAGTATCTCCTCTTCCAACTCAAGCCACCCGGCCGCGATCCTTTCACCCTGCTCGGCCATCTCGGCATGACCGGTCGCATGTACGTGCAACCCGTCAACGCGCCCTTACCGAAACACGCTGCCGTAACCTTCGGCCTCGGTCGCCGCACGTTTGTGTTTGAAGACACCCGATATTTTGGCCGACTCACGCTTGACCTTTCACCACTAGAAACCCTCGGCCCCGAACCCTTAGGCGATGCCTTTGATGGCGCAAAACTCCACGCTGCTTTGCGCCGCAGTGTCCAAGCTATTAAGCCAAAATTGCTCGACCAAAAAACGCTCGCTGGCGTGGGCAACATTTACGCCAGCGAAGCTCTTTGGCGCGCTGGCATTTCTCCACGCAAATCCGCTCGCCGCCTCACCGGCGCCCAATGCGCTGCCTTGACCGCGAGCATCCGCGAAGTACTCACCGAAGCCATCGCGTGCGGCAGCACCGTGCAGCTGGATTTCGCGGGAGCGGAGAAACGGGATCGTTTTTTCTATTACGGCAGCGCCACGGGCACCCAAGGTTTTGAAGAACGCCTCCGCGTTTACAACCGCGCGGATGAGCCTTGCAACCGTTGCGCCACCTCCATCCGGAAAATCACCCAAGCCGGCCGCAGCACCTATTATTGCCCCCAATGCCAGCGCGGCTGAATCGCGTTGACGCGCGCGCGTTGCTTCGGTAGCCTCTCCGCCTTCGAGTTCCAGAGTAGCTCAATGGTAGAGCATGCGACTGTTAATCGCAGGGTTGAAGGTTCGAGTCCTTCCTCTGGAGCCACTTTCATTCAGCCTTGTATACTGGGGTGAGTGATTTCTCCTTAGGCGGGAACTTCGCCTAAAACCGCCAACCTTCAATGGAATCTTCAATGGATCGGGGTTGGCCTGAAGGTTTTGCGTATCATTGAACCTGCTGTTCATACGCTGGCGCATGCTGCCTAACGCTTCGCCGTTCATTCCTGTTACGATGAAAGGACAGGATGAAAGAGAGACTAAGAATGTTCCGGCGCTCATGGGGAATTTACTATTGGGTGGATTCAGAAACCGGACGGCAAGGTAGTTTGCGAACCCGGAACCGGCAAGAGGCAGAACGTATACTTCAGGCAATGCGCGAATCGGTTCGTGTGCCTGATTCGGTAAATCTGGCAATGGCTCAGCTTCATTTGCAGGCAGCTAATCCGGATTTAAGTAAACGCACCTGGAATGATCTTTTCGGTGAATGGATTCGTCGAGGCATTGCTCAATCAAGTCGCGAACGGTGTATGCGGGCCGTGGAAAGGCCGTGGATGCGTCAGCTGGGTAAATACAAATTATCAGACCCTGAGGCAGCCGATTGGGTTCTGCAGAATCTGAAGGGCAATTACGCGAAGGAAGTGATCCGTGGACTTCAGAGGTTGGGGATCAGTCTAGGCTGGCTTATCTCGCTGCCCGTTCCGGATATCCATCTCAAGGTTCGTAAACGAGACCGGAAAGTAACGCGTGCTATTACACTTA
>CAUZWB010000123.1:0-6423 GCA_963583525.1 Verrucomicrobiia bacterium
CCGCCGGGCAATTGCTCCGCCCAATACTTTGGGAACGCACCGAGCGCATCCGTCCCTTTATCCGCATCGTGCCGCAGTTTATTATTTTAATGTTCGTCTACACCGGATTTGCCTCCGGCGCCCAGCAACTCCAAGGCGCGCCCAATATCGTCCTGCGTTTCTTCGCCGCGTGCGCCATTCTCCACCTCGCATTGCTCGCCTGGAATTACCTCCTCTCTGGTTGGCTCCGCTTCGGCTGGCCCGACCGCACCGCAATGATGCTTAGCGGCTCCCAAAAGACCCTCCCCAACGGCATTTACGTCTGGAGCAATTTCTTCGCCTCCAACCCCTACGGCGCAGTGCCCTTGGTCCTCTACCACCTTTTCCAACTCCTCGTAGATACTCTATTAGTACCGTGGTTTGAAAAACAAAACCCAAAGAGTGACGGATGTGCTGGAAAGCAAACTTTCAACTGCCACGGAAGCGCCGAAGATTAAGTGACTAATTGCGGAACAACCTTCGCCCCTTCCACGCCGGTGAGGCGTTGGTCAAGGCCGAGGAAGCGGTAGGTGAGGCGTTCGTGGTCGATGCCCATTTGTTGGAGGAGGGTGGCGTTGAGGTCGTTGATGTGCACGGGGTCGCGTGTGATGTTGTAGCTGTAATCATCGGTGGCGCCATGTTCGTAGCCGGCTTTGAAGCCGCCGCCGGCCACTAGCGTGGTGAAGCACCGGCCGTGGTGGTCGCGGCCGTGATTGGTTTTGGAGAGGGCGCCTTGGGAATAAATGGTGCGGCCAAATTCGCCACCGACGATGACGAGTGTTTCATCGAGCATCCCGCGTTGTTTCAAATCTTTGATGAGCGCGGCCACAGGTTGATCGACGTCCTCGCATTGTTGGCGCAGCTTCACGGGCAACGCGCCGTGCTGATCCCAGCCGCGATGGAAGAGGTGGATGAACGGCACGCCGCGCTCGGCCATCCGGCGGGCAAGGATGCAGTTGCTGGCAAAGGTGCCTGGCTTGGCGGTGTCTTTGCCGTACATTTCTTTTACGGCTTTGGGTTCCTTGGAAACATCCATCAAATTCGGCACGCTCGCCTGCATTCGGAAGGCCATCTCGTATTGTGAAATGCGGGTTTGAGTTTCGGGATCGCCGAACTCTGAAAATTGTTCCTGATTGATTTTTGCAATGCCATCGAGCATTCGGCGGCGGAGCGGGCGGTCGATGCCTTCGGGGTCTTTAAGGAAGAGTACCGGCTCGCGTCCGCTGCGGAGGTTGACGCCTTGATGTTTGCTGGGCAGAAATCCACTGCTCCACAGGCGCGAATACAGGGCTTGGCTTTGGCCGCGTCCTTTGGAAATCATCACGAGGTATGCGGGTAAATCTTTGTTTTCGCTGCCGAGCCCGTAACTAATCCACGAGCCGAAGCTGGGTTTGCCGAGCTGTTGGGTGCCAGTGAGAATGTAAGTGATGGCGGGATCGTGATTGATCGCCTCGGTGTGCATGCTTTTGATGAGCGTGACGTCGTCGACGATGCCGGCGATATTCGGCAGTAACTCACTCACCCAAGTGCCGTGTGCGCCGTGGCGTTTGAATTTGAACATCGGCGCGACGCACGGGAATGATTTTTGGCCACTCGTCATTCCCGTGATGCGTTGGCCGTTGCGAATGGAGTCGGGAAGCTCGGTGCCATGAAACTCCCGCATACGGGGTTTGTAATCGAACATATCGATATGGCTCGGGCCACCGGAGAAAAAGAGCATAATCACTCGCTTGGCTTTAGGCGCAAAATGGGGGAGACCGGCTAACCCGCCAATGCCGTTGTTCGCACGCGGGGCGCTGATGAGATTGGGTGCCATCAGCGAGCCGAGCGCTGCACCGCCGAGGCATTTGGCGGAATTAAAAATCAGTTCGCGCCGTGTTTGCAATAGGCCGTTTTGTTCGAGTGGATTCATAGTGATCAAAGGCGGGTGATGACTTCGTCGAGGTTGAGCAACATACTGGCCACGATGGTCCAGGCGGCGTGCTCGGCGGGGTTGAGTGATTCGTCGCGCTTGGAATCGCCCGTTGCCAACAACTTGGCGGCGGCTTCGGGATTCTTTTTGTAATGCTCAAACTCTTCATTGAACGCGCTGGAAAGAATTTGCGAAACCAACGCTTTGGGCGTGCGCGCGGCCACGAGTTGATAGCCGAACGCAACGCGGTCTTTCGGCGACTTGCCGCCTTCTTTCATCATTCGCTCGGCCAAATGTCGCGAGGCTTCGACGAATTGCGGGTCATTCAAAGTGGCCAGTGCCTGCAGCGGCGTGTTGGTGCGGGGGCGTTCGACGAGGCATTTTTCCCGAGTGGGCGCATCGAAAATCGTCATCGTGGGCGCAGGCGCGGAGCGTTTCCAGTAGGTGTACATACTGCGCCGATACAGCGCCTCGCCTTTGCCCTGCTGGAAACGTACGTTGCCACCGAGGCTCACTTCATTCCAAAGGCCGGGCGGTTGATAGGGCTTCACACTGGGGCCGCCGATTTTGCGCACGAGTAATCCACTAACGGCGAGCGCGTTGTCGCGCACAAACTCACCTTGCAAACGGAAGCGCGGGCCGCGGGCGAGCAGAGCGTTGGAGCGATCTTGGGCGAACAGTTCGCGGGTGATGCGCGAGGATTGCCGGTACGTGGCGCTCATCACCATTTGTTTGAGCGTGTGTTTGATGTCCCAGCCGTGCTTTACAAAATCTGTGGCCAGCCAGTCGAGCAACTTCGGATGGGTCGGCCAATCGCCTTGAGTGCCCAAATCCGAAACCGTTTTCACAAGGCCTTTGCCGAAGAGCAGCGACCAATAACGATTCACCGCCACGCGGGCCGTTAGCGGATGATCGGCGCGCGTGAGCCACTGCGCGAGGCCAAGGCGGTTTTGTGGGGCGCCTTTGGGTAGTGGCGGCAGGAACGCGGGTACGCCTGGTTTGATTTCTTCAGATTTGTCCGGATGTGAATAATGGCCGCGTTGGAGTAAATACGTGGGGCGCATCGTTCCTTGATCCCCCATAATCATCGAGGTGATTTTGGTTTTGGTCAGTGACGATAATTCGCTTTGCGCCTTTTGTTTTATAGTGGTCAGTGATTTGTATTCTTGATCGATGGTGTTAAGATAATGGTTGGTGAGTGCAGCGTTTTGTTTGGCATCCCGTTTTTCTAGTGGGATGGCGAGAATGGGCGAGATGGGATCGTTGCCCGCTAAAGCGGCCACCTCGGCGGCAGTGAGTGCGCGATTGTAAAGGCGCACGTCATCGATCTCGATGTTGTTGGCTTGGGCGGAGTTGGAACGGCGGCCAATGCGAAAATCGACAGGCGTTTGAATGGAGCCACTCAAGCCATCGGCCTCAATGTTGTGCGCGAGGCGCTTGCCATTGAGATACACCCGCGTGCCGCTGGCTTTGCCGGAGCCATCGTACGTCACAAAAATATGTGACCACTGCTTGGCTTTGGTTTTTTGTTTGCCGACGACTTTCACCGCATTGTCGGGCCAGTTGTTGATGATATGCGTGCCGGGCGCGCCTCCTTGCAGCCAAATATCGAATCCGCGAAATGCGTTACCCTCATTCATTTTGCTGAAAATCGCGCCATTGGCATTTGCGGCGTCGGGTTTCACCCAGCAACCATAGCTGAACGGCTCATTCCATTCCGGCAACGTGATGCCCTTCACATTCACAAAACCATTTTTCACCACACGCAGTCCGCCGCTAAATTTTCCGTCACTCGGTTGAGCTCCACCTTCCAATTTTGCAGCGGTTTTTTTGCCTACCAATTCAGCTGTGATTTTATTTTTGAATTGATCCAACGGCAAATGCGCGATGAGGCCCTCTGGCTCCGGCGGTTGCTTTTTGTTTTTGAGTGCTGCGGCGATGGCCCATTTTTTGATGTCCGGTTGTGCGGCTTTCTTGCGCGCGGCTTGTTTTTCGGTGGCGGTTTTTACGCGAGCTTGGGCGGCATCTCGTATTTTTTGTTTTTCACCGGAAACCACATTCACCATCGGTGGCGCGTTGCCGCCGCGGCTTTGTTTGCCGCTATCAGCGTTGTTGTTAAAGAACGCATAAAATTGATAGTACTCCTTGTGTGAAATGGGATCATACTTGTGACTGTGGCATTGGGCGCATTCCACGCTAAGGCCAAGCCAAACGTTTCCGGTTGTCTTCACGCGATCCACCACATACTCCACGCGATACTCCTCGACGATGAGTCCACCTTCGTCTGTGGTGCCGTGATTGCGGTTGAAGCCGGTGGCTACCTTCTGTGCCACAGTTGCATTTGGCAGCAAATCGCCGGCAAGCTGCTCGATGGTGAAATCCTTAAAGGACTTGTTTGTATCGTACGCATTAATCACCCAATCGCGCCAAGGCCACATCGTGCGTGGGCCATCTGCGTGATGCACGCTGCTGTCGCCATAGCGGGCGACATCCATCCAGTGCAGCGTCATCCGTTCGGCATATGCCTTAGAAGCGAGTAGGCGGTCGACGACCTTTTCATAAGCGTTTGGGCTCTTGTCGTTCACGAACGCAATTACTTCGGGCAAGGTGGGTGGTAATCCGGTGAGATCAAACGTGACGCGGCGAATGAGAATTTCTTTCGCGGCCTTTGGCGAAGGCTTGAGTCCGTTGGCGCTGAGCTTGTCGGCAATGAAGCTGTCGATGGGATTATGGCCCCATTTAGTTTTTGATTCGGGCAGAGCAGGGGACTTCGGCGCGATGTATGCCCAGTGGCCCTCGTATTTCGCGCCTTGTTCAATCCAACTTTTGATGAGGGAAATTTGATGCGGAGTGAGTTCCTTCTTCGACTTGAGCGGCGGCATCCGTTCCTCCACATCGGTGGCGGTAATCCGCGCCCACAATTCACTTTCCAAAAGGTTCCCCGCGACAATGACTTCCTTTTTGGCCACCGCCTCCACGTCGAAACGCAGCTTTGCCTTGCGCCGCCCTTCATCGGGGCCATGACACAAAAAACAGTTATTCGAGAGAATCGGCCGGATGTCCCGATTGAATTGGATTACCTCCGGAAGCTGTTCTGCGGCATAAAAAGCTCCGCTTGACACCCATAGTACAATGGTAAATGTCGATATTCTAAATCGCATACGGCTTGGACGATACCACAAAAAAAGTATTCGCGCAATCACGGGTGGGACAGTGTTTGACCTATCAATTGTAATAACATCCGTGAAGAAATTAAATCAGCAACATTCAACAAAAGGAAAACCATGAGTGATACATTTGAAAGCGTAGTGAAACATTTCGAAAAAGCGGAGGTGCTCTTCAAGGCGGATCCGGAAAACGGGTCGGCTTGGGCTGTTTTGGGCACCGGCGAGGGCGTGTGGACGACGTGGGTGAAGGTCGATGAGGAGGCATTGCAGGTGATCGCCTATCATCCGTTGTCTATTCCGGAAGACAAACGCGCGGCGTTGGCGGAGTTGATTGTCCGCATCGGGCCGCGAAATAACACGTGCAGGTTGGAGATGGATTTCGACGAGGGCCGCCTGATGACGCGGAGCCGTGTGTATTTCGATCCCGAATGCGGCCTGAGCGAAGAGGCAATCTTCGCGATGATCGGCTTTGCTATATGCGCGTTAGACTGTGTGCATTCCGCAGTGATGGCCATCCTGCACCAAGGAAAAACCGCCATCGAGGCCGCCCAAATGTTGGAAGATGATGGCGGGGCTGAACCGGAGCTTCCCCACGCTAACCGTTTCAACCTCCCCAAGCCCGAAGGTGAAGTGCCCTGGCCGGAGTTGCCCTGGGAAGAGTTGCGAAACAATTGAAGCCTCAATCTGAATCGCTGTCAGTGATTGCAGGCGGGCTTTCATCCTGCTGCTCTAGTTTCAAATCTAAAATTTTTCGCATGGGGCGCTCAAGGGCGGTGGCGCGGGTGGTTTTGACTTGGTCGTAATGGTTGTTCACAGTAGAAAGAGTCTTGCCCAAGGCATCAATTTTTTCGCCGTATTTTTCCCATTGGATGCTGAAGTCCTGCACTAGTTTTTGGAGATCACCAGACTTGCGCTCTACTGCGAAACTGGCGACGGATTGGCGGATCAATGAGAGGATGGCATAGAGGGTGAGTGGTGAGCAAAGCACGATTTGTTTTTTCATTGCGAAATCAATCAGATCGTGGTCTTCCTGATTGATGAAGCTATAAATGCTTTCGTTGGGGATGAAAAGCAGGACGTAATCCACCGTGCCACCAGCGGGGTCGATGTATGAGCGCTTGGCCACGGCGTTAACGTGATTGCGCACGGCGGAGAGGAATTGTTTCTTTTCGCTCGCTTGAATTATTTCGTCTTCCGAAGCGAGGTAATTTTCATAATGGGTGATGGGGAATTTGACGTCCATGTTCAAGCGCTTTTCTTTGGGCAGGTTGAACGTGAAGTCTGGCCGATCATCGCCTTCCTTGGATTGCTTAGAATAATTTTTTC
>CAUZWB010000124.1:0-6418 GCA_963583525.1 Verrucomicrobiia bacterium
CCCGCCGGTGAGTCCATCGATCTTTCTGGCCCGGACCAGATGTTCACTCAGTGCTTTTTGGGACAGATCGTTTCCGTTCTTGAAAATCATTTGAGCCAACCGCTTGTCACTCGCGTCGTCCGATTGGAAAAGAGTTACGATGGTATGCGGGTTCGCATGACCAACCATGTTGGACTGGCCGGCTAAAATGAAGATTTGCAGCTTCTTCTTGGCAGGCTCCGCAGCTTGGCCTTGCAATGTCATCAGCACAAAAAGGAGAGCAACGGTCGTTCGGAGTAATTTCAGATTTTTCATGATTAGATTTTTAAGATTCATCACCCCACATCAGCAGCAAACATCACTGCGGTATGAGTCGTTGAGCGGATGTTGCCTTGAGCAGCCACTTGATTCAAGCGTACGTTGGAATACGCCCCCATTCCTCACAGATTCCAATAGGGATTACGCGGAAAAGAAGGGAATGTGTTTTGGGAATCAAACCCAACGAACATCAAATCCCCCGTTTTCAGGGGAAATACAGCTATCACACTCATCTCACAGAAAATTCTGAGAGACCCAATGCTCCATGTTTCCTGCACACCAGCACGCCCTTCTCAACCGCAAAAACATTCGTCGCGCCCTGCCAAGCGGCCAGCGTCTTGCCGTCAAACAGGTCGACGAATCCCCCCTAGTTTTCCTGCTTGTCCGTCTCGGCAACGCTGACTTTCAGTTGGCCGTCGATGAGTTGGATGCGCCGGCCCGCGCCCGCCGAAATGGCTTGTTTGCCGTAGGCGGTTTTAAACAGGTCCACCGCCAACGCGCCCGAGCAGTGGGACGGGACAACTGACTGGACGTTTAAATCCTGAAGCTGCGCGATGGTCGCCCCGATTTTTTCCGGCCCTTGTCGGTGCATGTGAAAACCGCCCATCAACAGCCGGACCGTTTTTTTCTGGCGTTGGCGCTGCGCGGTCTCGACGAGCTTGACGACGCCCGGATGCGAACAGCCGACGAGCATCACCATCCCCTTTGAGGTTTCGATGACGAGCGATTGTTCCGGCGGCAATCCCTCGACCACGCCGGTTGAGAAAATTCCCGGCACCACCTCGAACGGCCCTTTCACCCGGTGCGGTTTCATCTTCACGCCCTTCGCGCGGCGGAAGGCTTCGTCGGGAAAGCGGTCCAGGAAATGGACTTTCATCGCCGGGTTTTTTTCGAACACCCAATACACACCGCGCAGATGGTCGCCGTGCTGGTGGGAAATCACCGCGTGGTCGATGGTCTTGGGGTCGATGCGCATTTTTTTCAGGTGCTCCAAAAGCAGAATCGGATCGCTGCCCGCATCGAAGAGCACGCGTTTTCCGCGAAAATCTATCAACGCCGAAAAGCCCCAGCTTCGCAGGAAATTCCTCCGCGCCGAGGTGTTGTCAAAAATAATGCGGATATCCAATTCCGGCTTCGCGCGCTTGGCCGGTGGTTCGCCGGTCGCAGACAAAACCAAAAGGGCAGTTGCACAGAAAAATAATGTTACTGTTTTCATATCATGAATTGTTGAAAAATTGCAGCGAGCCGAATGCGCGGGCTAATTGTTTTTCTTCACGGGCTTGCTCACGTTCGCGTTCACCACGCCTTGCGGGCCGCTGACCGACACGGCCCGGTCTTTCGCGTTGCCGGAGAACGCCACGTTGCCAAAGGCGTTTGCGGGCGCGGCGGTTTTTTGGATGACAATGGCCGTGCCGAGAAACCGGCTGATGCGGTTGTTGTTGGCGGTCATGTTTTTTGCGCCGGAAGCGTGCAGCGCGTGCCGCCAGCGGTCGACTTCGTTGCCGGTGAAAGTGACCTCCGAGCCGCCGTGCGCCCACACGGCAAAGTTGGGCGGCCCCGGCCCGCGCCGCGGGCCGTTGCCCTCAAAGCGGTTGTCGCGGATGACCGCGCTGCCCTGCACCATCACCCCCGCCACGCCGCCGCCGGTGATGGTGTTGCCGGTGATGACAGCGCTCGAGCCTTTCAAAATCGCAATCATCGGCGGCATGCCGCCCGTCCGCTTCAACTGATTGCCCACGATGCGCGCGCTGGCGCCGTTGCCCACGCCGATGGCCACCAAGCCGTTCTCGATGCACTGGTTGTTCAGCAGCGTGGCGTGGGCTTTCTTTTGCACGCCCAATCCGGTGGCTTTATTTTTCTCGCAAACATTGCCGATGACCGTCGCGCGCGCGCTGTCCTCGATGCCGATGCCCGCCAGCTTGTTGGCGCGGCAGCGATTACCGCGGATCAAGCCCACGGTCTTTTCGTTCTGCATGCCAATGCCCGCGAGCTTGTTCTCGAAACAATCGTTGTCCTCAATCACCGGCTGTGCCCCCGAGCGCGCGCCGATGCCGGCCATCTCGTTGTGGTGGCAGGTGTTGCCGCGAATGATCGCCCGCGCGCCCTTCTCGGTGCCGATGCCGGCCATCTTGTTTTTGAAACACTCGTTGCCCACAATCAACGGCGCGGCGCCATCGCGCGAGCCGATGCCGGACATCTCGTTTTCCCAGCAGCGATTGTCGCGGATGACCGCCGCCGTGTCGCGGCCCCGCGTGCCGATGCCCGCCATCACGTTCTGGAAACACTCGTTGCCCTCAATGATCGGCCGCGACCCGTCGCGCGCGCCGATGCCGGCCATCTTGTTTTTCCAGCAACGATTGCGCCGGATGAACGGCGCCGCGCCATCGTCCGTGCCGATGCCGGCCATGTCATTCTCATAACACTCATTGCCCTCCACCAGCGGATTGGTCTCCCCGCCGGTGCGGATGCCGATGCCCGCGCGCCGGTTGCGGTAGCACTTGTTGCCGCGCAACACCGGCTTGGAACCCTCGGCCACGCCGATGCCGGCGCGCACGTTTTCATAGCACACATTTTTCGTCACCGTCGGGCTGGCGTGCATGTGGCCAATGCCGGCATAAAAATTCTCGAAACAAGTGTTGCCGGTGATGAGCGCGGTGGAGCCCCGCATCGAGCCGATGCCGCCGCCCATGTTTCGGTAGCAAAAATTGCCGGTGATGAGCGGCGACACGCGCCGGTCTTTCGCGCCGGAAATGCCAATGCCTGTGTAGCCGATGTGATGGACGATGTTGTTCGCCACCGTGCAATCGTGCCGCACCTCGATGCCGGCCGTGCCCGGCGCGCCAATTTTCCGGTACTCCTGTTTATTGCCCTGCGTGGCGTGGTGCTTCTTCCAAAGCGCATCGTCGTACTTGCCCACGCCGGTGACGGTGAATCCATCCAGCGTCGAGCCCTCCGCCATCGCCACGCCCGGCCCCTTGGCCTCCGCAACGTTGCCGTCAATGATTGTCGCCTCGGCGCGACGCAGACCCAGCTTGCCCTTCGCGTCATCGCCGGCGCTTCTAAGGGTGATGCCCGCTTTCAGGCGGAGGCGTTCGGGGTACGTTCCCGGTGCCACCAGCACCGTGTCCCCGGCCTTCGCTGAATCGATGCCAGACTGAATGGTCTTATGCTCTTTGGGAACATGCAACGTTCCCGCCCAAGTCGGCGCAGTAGCCAGCACGAGGGCGTAAAGCAAGCAAGGAACGAGTAGATTTCGGCGAAAAGTTTGGGGGGAGTGGTGTGTTTTCATGAGGCTTTTCCGTTGGCTTTGACATCTTGATATATGAAGCGATTCATTATTTTTCTAAGCAAAACTCCCTTCATCCTCTGACCACTCCTGAACTCAATTACAGGAATTCCAGGAACCCACAGAATCCTAATTGGGATAGTGTGGAAAAGAGTGGGATGTGTTTTGGGGATCGAACCCAACGAACATTTAACCCCCTGTTTTCAGGGGGGGGTGACCGCCGAACTATGGCTGCTCACGCAAATTCATGGGCAGGGTTTGCCGATTGATGACAAGGCGACTAATCTGCGGATTACTTCCAACCGTCGGTGCGGAAGGGGCTGGCGGGGATGCCTTCCTTATTGTAGAGATTAGCCGTTGCGGGATTCATGGTATAGCCGTAGCGAACGGCAACCGGCTTGGGGACGTCCGATGATTTGACGACCACAGTCTCACCGTCGATGGTGGCCTCGGCCCAGAACCATTTCTTGTCTTCACCGGCAATGGCGAAATGCTCCAGCTTACCGCCCTTCACTTCCGCCGTGGGCTCCAGCTTGGTCTTCTTGCCAACCATCAGACCTTTGCCAACGTGGTTGAACGAGAGGTGGATGGCATTTCCTTTGATCTTGTGGCTCTTGTAAAGCGGTCCGGTCGGGACTAGATCCTTCTTGCCATAGGTCTGGTGCAAGGCCCATTGGGCAAGGCGCCCGCCCACGTCCTGCTTGTTTCGCGGGTGGATGTCATTCGGGTTGTGGGCGTCAGCCAAGTCGATAGCAACCGCCATCCCGGTGTGCGGAATGTCGAGCGCCTTGGTTTGTGCTTCGCGGATTTTGGCCCAACCGTCTCCACCGGCAGGGTTCTTGTTCGGTTGCCGGAAGTTGGCAAGTTGCACCCAATAGAAGGCGAGATCCTTGTTCTGGAAAACTTTTCGCCAGCCATTCACCAGCGCATGTTTCTTGTGGTAGTAGGTGACGCCTTCGCCGCCGTTGGATTCGCCTTGGTACCAAATTCCACCGCGCATCGCGAACGGCGCCAGCGGGTGAACCATCGAGTTGTAAATAGCCGAGGGAGAGCCACCGCCGACCTTGGTGTCGGCTTTATAGTTTTTTACCTGATCAGCAATCTTGGAAAGTTCAGGAACCGACTGGAAGCCAGCCAGAGTCGTCCATGGCTCAATGCGTGTGCCGCCCCAATTGGAGCCAACCAAGCCGACCGGCACGCCCAGATCCTTTTGCAAACGGCGCCCAAAGAAATAGCCAACCGCGCTGAATCCACTTGCCGACTTCGAGTTGCACACCTGCCAACTGCCGGCGCCTTTTTCCATGGGCAAAGGGCTGGTGGTATGGCCGGGCACATTGAAGAGCCGGATCTGCGGGTGATCCGCAGCCGCGACTTCTTCTTTCGCGTTCATCGACGAACGAAGAGCCCACTCCATGTTCGACTGGCCCGAGCAAATCCACACCTCGCCGACCAGTACGTTGTCGAGGGAGATCTTGTTGTTGCCGGTCACCGTCAGACTGGCGGCCTTGCTGTTGGCCTTAAGCGGGGCGAGCTTTACCATCCACTTGCCATCGTCGCCCGCCTTGGTGGTCTTGGTTTGGCCGGCGAAGGTGACCGAGATTTTTTCGCCCGCGTCAGCCCAACCCCAAACGGGCACGGGCAAGTCGCGTTGCAGAACCATGCCGCTGCCAAGAACAGGCGGCAGTGTCACGTCCGCCACCGCCGTTAAGGCAAGCGTCGGGAGAGTCAGAAAGAGAAAACAGCGTTTCAGTAGATTGAATTTCATAGTAGTAGAGTTTGGTCTGGATGTATTGGTGTGCTGGGGAAAGTTAAAGTCACGAAGCGTTAACGGCAAAACAAAAATACAAGAATCTTCATAGCACACCTGGAAGAAGCGCTGCCTTCCACCAAATCAAGGTTTGTTTGGCAGTTTTCGCCAATCGCGGCGGATGGAATGCTTTTCCTTGCGGGGTCGTTGCCGTGGGGGGATGATGCGTCGCCGCCATGAGAATTCTGATTGCCATTTTTTGCGTTTGTTTCGCCGCCTCAAGTTGGGCGGCTGCCAAGCCCAATGTCCTCTTCATTGCCATTGATGATTTGAATGATTGGGTGGGTTGCCTCAAGGGGCATCCGCAGGTGCGAACTCCGCACATTGACGGGCTGGCCAAGAGGGGGGTGTTGTTTACCAACGCTCATTGTCAGGCGCCGATTTGTAATCCTTCGCGGGTGAGTTTGTTGACGGGGGTGCGGCCTTCAACCTCGGGGGTTTATGAACTGAACCAGCCGCATCACTTGTCGCCGCTGCTGAAAAAGGCGGTGACGTTGCCGGCACAGTTTAAGGCGAATGGGTATCACGTGTTGGGGCGGGGGAAGATTTATCACGGGCGGTACAAGTATCCGGAGGATTGGCATGATTTTAAAGCGATGGGCGATGCCCGCCTTAAACAGTTTCGAGTGAAGCCGGTTTCGAGTGTGCCGGGGATTGGGGTGCGCGATTTCGGGCCGATTGATTTGAAGGAGGAAGAGTTTGGCGACTTGATGAATGCGCGCTGGGCGGCGGAGCAGTTGAAGCGTGATTTTGGGAAGCCATTTTTTTTGGCGGTCGGCATTCGGCTGCCGCACGTGCCGCTGTATGCGCCGAAGCGGTTTTTTGCGCGGCACCCGGAGGCGAAGGTGCGGCTGCCGGCAGTACGCGCGGATGACTTGAAGGATTTGCCGCCGGCCGCACTGGCGATCACTCGGTATATGTACAGTACGCCGTTGAATCACAAGTCGGTTATCGAATCGGGCAACTGGAAAAATGCGGTGGCGGCGTACCTCGCGTGCACGGAATTTGTGGACCATTGCGTGGGGGTG
>CAUZWB010000125.1:0-6408 GCA_963583525.1 Verrucomicrobiia bacterium
TGGTTTCCCCCGGTGCGGTGGAGCAATACCTAAAAAATCATCCCGAGGAAGCCGGCAAAGGCGAAGCGGTGAAAGCGCATTGGGTGAGAATCCCGACCGATACCAAAGACATGAACGCCGCCAAAGCGGAAGCACTCGCCGCGGGCCTCAAGTCGGTGGCCGCTGTGGAAAAATTGGCTGAGCAATACAAGGAAGAAGACAAAGGATCGCTGGGCTGGATTTATGCAAACAAGAGCCAACCCCTGCCGCCGGGCGTCAGCCGCGACAATGCGAACGAGCTGATTTCCTACGGCGACACCACCGGGCCCACCTCCGGATCCTGGAAGGATAAAGCTTACTACTACCTTTTCTACATCGAGCAATTCGAAAAAGACCGGCAAGTACCCGGCGAAGAACTGCGCCGCCGCGCCGAGCGACGGTTGCTGGATGGATTGCAAACTAAGGCACTTGAAAAATCGATCAAACGGCTCCGCGAGCAAATTTCCTGGCGGCGGATCAATGAGTAGAGGGCAGCAAATGAAACAGGTAATTATTATTTTCGGGCTGGTTTGTGCCGGAACGGTTTGGGGCGCAGAGGCCCCCGATCATGCCAAGCTGCAAGCCCGCGCGGTCAAAGGCGATGCGGCAGCGCAATTCGAATTGGCCCATGCGCTGTACTGGGCCAAGGGCGTCGACCGCGATTTGGAAGCCTCCGCCAAATGGGCCAACCGCGCGGCCAAAGCCGGGAATGCCAAAGCTCAGTTTTTACATGCCACGCAGTTGCTGTTGGCTCACGGAATAGAGGGCGACTCAAAGGCGGCAATTAAACTGTTAATCCAAGCTGGCCCCGGCATCGAAAAAGCAGCGCTACAGGGCGATGCCCATGCGCTCTATATATCGGCGCAGCTTTATTTTCGGGGATGCAGTTCAGTTAATAAATTTGAGGCGGACATTGTGTTGGCCCGTAAACGGCTCAAAATGGCTGCGGAGAAAGGGCACCTCGATGCGGTTTACCTGCTGGGATTGGATATTTTTAATCAATACAAAAAATCTCCGAAGAATCCCAACAATACCCCGAAACTGGCCGCTCAATGGTTTTTGCGCGCCGCAGAATTAGGCCACCCGTATGCCGCAGAAATATTGGGTGATCTGTTGTATTCGGATTTGATGGGCCCACGCAAACCCAAGGAGGCGGCGCGTTGGCTCAAGCAGTCAGCGGAACTCGGCTTGGGGAAATCCCAGTTCCTTTATGCCCGTTTGTTGGAAAGTGGAGACTTGGGTGAGGGCAATCAACAATCGGCCTTGAAATGGTATCGCCGAGCAGCGATGCAGGGGCATCAAACTTCACAGGAAATTCTGGTTGAAAAATATTACCACGGAAAATCCGTGGAGAAAGATTTTGAGCAATCTTATATGTGGCTCACCCTTCTGGAACGGCAGGGCAGTTCTCCTCCCAATACTCTCAAAATAAAACAAACCATCACCACCGAACTCTCGGCGGATCAGCAGCTGGCCGTACTGGAACGCGCCAATGCGTTGAAATTTCAACGCACTCCCGTGACTGAAAACAATTCGTTGGGCTTATTGGGCTGCTCAATCCGCACGCAACTTTCCATCCGGGAAGAATTATTTGAGTGGCGCATTGGTAAAGGCGATGCCGCTGCGGCTCTGGTATTGGGCATGGAATATTTAGACCGAGCGCAACAGTTGACCCTTCGAAGTGGTCAATTTCAAAATGGGGCCGCTCAGATGGCGCGGCAAGGCACAGAGGCCGCCCGACTCAAAGCACAGGAATTAATGCTCCGGGCGGCTCAAGATAAAACTGCTGCTAATAAATTATATGCCGATTCCAGACGACTATTATCGATCGCTGCTGAGAAAGATTTTGTGGTTGCCCAACATAATCTAGCCGTCCTGTATTTATTGGGACTGGGCATCCAAAAGAATCCGGCAATTACGGCGAAATGGTACGAGCGAGCCGCAAAATTAATGGATGCTAAGGCCATGTCCGAGCTGGCTGATTTGTATGTTGAAGGAAATTTTTTGGAAAAGAATCTTCCACGCGCCTTTGAGTTGTATCAGGCATTAGCTGAAACAGGAGATGCCTCTGCCCAGAACAACCTTGCTACGATGTATTTGGAAGGCACCGCAAGCGGGCAGGATTTGCCCAAGGCGGAAGAATATTTCCAAAAATCAGCGCGGCAAGGGTACAGCGCAGCTCAACAAAATCTCGGCACATTTTTGTTGGAAGGCCATTCGCAAAAGGGGATCGATTACGTTGAGTCGGTGAAGTGGTTCACTCTGGCAGCCCGACAGGGAAACGCCGGGGCTCAAATTGCCTTGAGCTCCGCGTATCATTTTGGCGATGGCGTTGCCAAAAAAGATTCACGGCTAGCCTATGAATGGCTGCTCATTGCCGGTGATAGTTTTTTGAGAGCAGTTCAAAAAACAAGAAACCCTAACTATATCAAAGTGCTCAAAATGAACCTCGAACTGGTCGCACAGAAAAAACGCGAAGTGGCGGCGGGACTTTCAAGTAAAGAAATCGAAGCCGCTGGAGAACGGGCCAAAAAATTCGTGGCCATCAATCTATATAACCCGAATCAGGCTGCAACGGGCGATCCCAAAGCCACGCAAGCCAAAGCTAATCAAGGCGATTCCGAGGCCCAATATCAGCTTGGCATGTTGCACATCAAAGGCCTCAACGGCCCGGCCGACTTGGTACTGGCCTACAAATGGCTCACCCTTGCCAAGGATGCGGGCCATGCGACTGCCGGAGGGGAACGTGATACCCTCAGCCAATCCATGAAGAACCCGCAAATCATCGCGGCTAAACGGCTTGCCCGAAAGTTTAAACCGGTGAAGCGGGAACAAGAATAACCGATGCGTGCGGTCGGCCTTATCCTGTTGTTGGCGCTGACGGTTGGTCTGCCCGCGGCTGATCTTCCGGCCTTGCGCAAACAGGCCGCCGCCGGCAACGCCAAGGCTCAGTATCAATTGGGTGAACTCTTACATGAAGCCCGGGTCGTGGCGCGCGATTTGGATGCCGCCCGGCGATGGGCAACTCAAGCTGCTGATCAAGGCCATGCCCGTGCGCAATACCGGTTGGCTTCCATGCGACTGCTTGGCGAAGGTGGCGCGCGCGATGCGCAGGCGGGGATGGCCCTGTTCAAAAAATGCTTACCCGCACTCACCCAAGAAGCTGAGGCGGGGCAGGCCGATGCGCAGGGGAAGCTCGGCATTCTTTTTGCCCGCGGCGTGGGTGTGAAACAGGATGCCGACGCCGCGGCGCAATGGTTTTTCAAAGCAGCGAAACAGGGCAACATCAAGGCCCAGGCAGATTTGGCCAGTGCCTATCTCACCGGACAGGGAGTCGAGGCCAATCCAACCAAGGCGGGCGAGTGGTTTACCCGTGCCGCCAAGAAGGGGTTTGGACCGGCCATGATTCATCTTGCCGCATTGGAATTGCAGGGCCGCGGCCGGCGGCAAAATTTGAAGGTTGGCAAACAATGGTTGGCGAAAGCCGCCGCCGTGAAGCACCCCGGCGATGCCGAACGCGCGCGCGCATTGCTAGCGCGCTTGGCTAATCAGGCACCGCGGCTGTTACCCAATATGGAGGCCCTGCGTGCCCGCGCCGACAAAGGCGAAATTGATGCTCAAATAGAATTAGCCCGCCGCTACGAAACCGGCTCGGGGCTTCCGGTAGATTCCACTCAAACGGTGAAGTGGTACCTGCGCGCCATCCGGTTGGGCTCGGCTGAGGCCGCGCATCGGCTGGGCGGTATGTTGGCATTGGGGCGCGGGGTGAAAAAAGATCCTGCGCGCGCCGCGCGGTTTTGGAATCTCTCCGCCCGTTTAGGCTATACCGCCGCGCAGATTGATTGGGGCGTGATGTGTGCAAAAGGCGAAGGCTCGCCGCGCGATCCGGCTCAAGCTTACTACTGGTTTATCGTTGCCCGTCAGCACGTGAAGAGTCCCAAACAAATTGAAACACTCGACCAACTGCAAACCATCGCCTCCACCGAACTGACGCCGGACGAAGTGTTCGACATCCCGCAAGACGCCGCAAATTTCCTGGCCCCCAAAGCACAGGCACTGCGTAAGGCGATGGCGATGGCGGAGTACGGCGATGGCGCAGCGCAGTTTGAATTGGGCCAGGCGTTGGCCGAGGGCACCGGATTGGAAAAGAATGCGGCGGAGGCGTTCGTCTGGTTTTCGCTGGCCGCACACCAAAAAATAAACGCCGCCGCCAAAGCTCGGGATGCGCTGAAACTTTCGGAAAAAGAAAAGGCAATTGCGGAGAAAAAAGTAAAATCCTTTAAGCCACTGCCCCCCCCGAAGGCGGACTAGCGCCTCGTGGCCAGTCGGCGGGTGCGGAAAAATTGTTCCACGGTTTCCATCTTCGATGCGTCGGGGTCAAAGTGATACGAAAGGCGTTTGAGCTTGGGCAAGTTGCGCAGGAACCCAATCTCCCCGTGCTCGCGGGGCAACACCAACACTTCCAAATTTGTGCACTGAGACAGCGTTGTGAGGTCGCGCAGGTGTTCGCAGCCGTCGAGGCGTAATTCCTTGATCGGCAATCCGGCCAGCGGCTTGAGGTCAGTCACAGGCGTGCGGTCCAAATGCAGTGTGCGCAGCGGCATGCCTTTGAGTGGCACGAGTGATTTCACTTTAGTGCCGCTGAGGTGCAGGTACATCAGCGGCATCTCCGCCAGCGGATTCAAATCATCCACCGGCGCGAAGGCGATGGTGAGCGATTGCAGCGGCAGCCCCGCGAGCGGGGCGAGGTCGTCCACTGCCGTATAGGCGAGGTACAGCTCGTGTAGCGGCATCCCCTTCACCGGGCGGAGATCGTTTACGCGCGTGCGCCACAGGTTAAGCGAGCTGACCGGTAGCCCGGCAAAAGGCTTGAGGTCGCGTGTTTGGGTGCCGGAAAGATTGATCCTCAAATACCCAAACGCATCCCGCTGCAAACGGCCGGAAAGGCCGATCTGTTTCATGGCGGCGACCCCGCGATGCCATACGGCAAGCTTCTCGCGTTCCATCAACGCAGCCGTGTGGCGGGCATCGGGGCCGAGGCGTTGATGGGTTTGCCATTGGTGCACACGGCTCATCGCGTGCAGGGGCAGGGCACCCTTGTTGAAATGATTGAAATCACGAATCAATGCATGGCTGAGCTTCAGCGCGCGCGCACCGAAGGGATGCGGCTCATTCATAGATTTTAAAACCGCCGCGGCTTCGGCCGGTTGCATGAGAGCGAGGTGCACGCGGGCGAGGCGATGGCTGTGGGCGGGTTGGGGGTCCAACTCGTGCGCCAACCGGGCGGTGGCCAGGGCACCGGGAAAATTGCCCTGCGCAATGAGGTCGCCCGCTTGCTTGTGGCAAATCGGCGCGGTGCGCTGGAGGCGGGCGGTATCTTCACTGCGATGATGTTGGTGGCGCAAATGTTGCCAGCCCAGCGCGACCCCGAGCAGCACAATGATACTGGCGGCGGCGGCGAGCGGTCCGTTGCGGCGGATGGACAGGCGGAATTGGCGGAGTCGCCCGGCGTGTTCGGCGCGCGGGGCGTAGCCCGATTGCCACGCGGCCACATCGCGCTGCAGCGCTTCCACTGCGGGATAACGCTTTGCCGCATCGCGTTGCAGCGATTCCATCGCCACGGCGGCGAGGGCTTCGGGCATGCGGCGTTCGGGGCAGTGGACGAGTACGGCGGCGTTGGGTTCGCCGGCGAGTTTGGCGAGGGGAGTAATTTGGCCGGCCTTAACTTTTTCCAATACCTCGGGCCCGCCGCCGGTGAAGGGGGGGCGCAGCGCGAGGATGTGATATAAAATTGCGCCGAGTGAATAGATGTCGGTACGTTGATTGATGGCGTCGAGCCGGCCTTCGGCTTGCTCGGGGGCCATAAAGCCGGGGGTGCCCATGACGGTGCCGTAGCGGGTGCCTTCGTTTTCGCCGGACTGCGGCATGGGCTCCTCGTCTTGGTTGATGATTTTTGCGAGGCCCCAGTCCATCACAAAGACTTCGCCGTATTCGCCGAGCATGATGTTGGCCGGCTTGAGGTCGCGATGGATGATGCCTTTGGCGTGGGCGTAGGCGACGGCATCGCAAATTTTTTGGTAAATGCGCAGCAGCTGATGGAGCGGATAACGGTCGACCACGTTGGATTGCCCTTGGCGTAGTCCGTTGAGCACGTCCTTGAGGGTGGTGCCACGGACGTATTTCATGGCGTAATAGTTTTGGCCGGTAGCGTCCACGCCGAGGTCGTGAATGGGGACGATGTGCGGATGATCGAGCCGACCGAGCACGAGGGCTTCCTGCGTGAAGCGGCGCGCGAGGCTGGCGGATGCGGCGACCTCGGGGGTCATCAATTTAAGAGCAACGTGGCGTTGGAGTTGGCGGTCGTGCGCGAGATGGATTTCGCCCATACCG
>CAUZWB010000126.1:0-6401 GCA_963583525.1 Verrucomicrobiia bacterium
GAATTGGAGCCGTGGGATCTCCCGCAGCTCACGCCGTACGCCGACGAATACCTCAGCGGTTTCCAAAGCGAAAGCTACACCACCGACTTGCGCGCGGGCTTCGCCCTCGCCAAAGAAAAAATGGCGCCGGACATCGACAGCAAAATCCGCTGGGACATCGGTGGCGACGAACAACGCATTCTCAGCAAGACCTCCCACTATCAAAACATCACGTTCAAGTATATCCTGCTGCCGGTGTGGATCAGCGCATATCGTTTCAAAGACCGCAACTTTCAATTCCTCGTCAACGCCCGCACCGGCGAAGTGCAGGGCGAACGCCCGTACAGCTGGATCAAGATCACGCTGCTCGTGATTTTCGTCCTCGCCCTCATCGGCACCATCGTACATTTCGCCAACCAATAAGTGAGCGAAAAAACACACGAACGCCCGCTGGGCTTTTGGTCCGCCACCGGGGCCGTCATCGCCACCATGATCGGCGCGGGCATCTTTGGCGCCACCGGCGGCTTCGCCCACGAGCTGGGCACGGACACCAACGTGTTGCTCGTCTGGCTCTTTTGCGGCGGTCTCGCATTGACCGGCGCACTCTCCCTCGGCGAACTCGGCGCGATGATGCCCCGCAGCGGCGGCTGCTACACTTACAACCGCCATCTTTACGGCGACACCGCCGGTTACTTGAGCGGCGTGCTCAGCTTCCTGCTCGCCTTCGTGGGTGCGGCGGCGTTTATCACTTTGCTGCTCGGCGTGTATGTGCAGGAAATCATCCCCGGCATTCCGCCCGCCGCCACGGCCTCGGCGGTGGTGTTGGTTTTCACGCTCATCCACTGCATCGGCTTGCGCGAGGGAAATTGCGTGAACAATTTTTTTACGATTTTTAAAGTGGGCGTTATTCTGGCGTTCATCGTTGCCGGTTTTCAATCGCCGGTTGAGGCGACTGTGAATCCTGCTGCCACCAATCCCGGCGTCTTTTCCGCCCCCTTCGCCAGCGCGATGCTCACGGCGAGCTTCGCCTATCTCGGCTGGGAAACTTCATCGTGGATTGCCGGTGACATCCGCGACCCCAAACGCAATCTGCCGCGCTCGCTCATCGCCGGCACGGTGTTTGTCACGGTGCTGTACCTTTTGCTCAACTCAGTTTTTTTGCGCGCGCAATCGGCCTCGACGATGACCGGTGAAATCGAAGGCATCGGCCTGCACGCCACCAAAATTTTATTCGGCCCCGCCGCCAGCCAATGGTTCAACTGGATGGTGGTCATCCTGCTCATCTCCACCACCAGCACCATCCTGATGGTCGGTTCGCGTATTGTTTCCACAATGGCACGCGACGGCCAACTGCCCGCCGCGCTCGGTCGCCCCAGCCCCACGCGCGCGCCACAAAACGCGCTCATCCTGCAAGCCGCGCTCACCCTCATTTTCATATTTGCCGCCAACAACGTGGGCAGCGTGGGCACGATTCTCGATTACATCGGCCTCCCGCTCACGCTCATAATGGGCGCGACCGTGGCCGGCGTGTTTGTGCTGCGCCGCCGCGAGCCCAAAACTGAGCGGCCCTTCCGCGTGCCGTTGTATCCTGTCACACCGCTGATTTTTCTTGGGCTATCCATTTGGATGGCCCTCTCCGCGATCACGCAAAACTGGAAAACCGCCGCCGCCTCAGCCGTCACCATCCTCATCGTGTGGGCACTCAAACCGATTCTAGCGGGGCGAGCACAACGACAGCACGCGGAAAACAACTGACAAATAGCCCTCCGCATTGCACATTTCCTGCATGCGCGTACGGGTTGCCATTTTATTTTCAGGCCTTTTGTTTTCTGCAGAAGCCGTCGACTTCAAAAAAGACATTCAGCCGTTGCTTAAAAACAAATGTTCGCGCTGCCATTCGGGGCATCAGGCGAAGGGTGGCTTTTCTATCAACATGCGCGCCACACTGCTCGAAGCCGCCAAACCGGGGGACAGCGCAGGGAGTTTGCTTTTTGAACTGATCACCTCCAGTGATCCCGACAAACGAATGCCGTCCAAGGGCAAGCCGCTCACGCCCCAGGAAATGGCGCTGATCAAAGCGTGGATCGACGAGGGCATTGCGTGGCCCAAAGGCTATCACTTCGCCGAGTGGCACAAGGCACCGCTTGCCCCGCGCGCGGTGAAGCTGCCAGCGGGCAAGGGCAATCCCCTCGACCGGTTACTCGCCGATTACTTTAAGCAGCACAAAATCGATGCGTCGCAGCGCATCAACGACCGCGTCTTTGCGCGGCGCGTTTGGCTGGACCTCACTGGACTGCTGCCTCCGGTGGACGAGCTGGAAAAATTCGTGGCCGACAAATCCCCCGCCAAGCGAACCCTGTTGGTCGACCGGTTGCTCGCCGACAAGCGCGCCTATGCTGATCATTGGATGACATTTTGGAACGACCACCTCCGCAATGCTTATTACGGCCCCGGCTTCATCGACAACGGCCGCGCGCAAATCACCACTTGGCTGTACCGCGCATTGCACGCCAATATGCCGTACGACCAGTTTGTCCGCGAACTGATCAGCGGCACCCACGGCGCCGGTGGATTTGTGAAAGGCATTAAGTGGCGCGGTGCCGTCAACGCCAGCCAACGCCGTGAAATGCAAGCCGCTCAAAACCTCAGCCAGATTTTTCTCGGCACCAACCTCAAGTGCGCCTCCTGCCACAACAGTTTTGTGAATTACTGGAAACTCGAAGACAGCTACTCACTGGCCGCCATTTTTGCCAAAGGCGATTTTGAACTACACCGCTGCGACAAGCCCACCGGCAACAATGCCAAAGTGAGATTCCTCTTCCCGGAACTTGGCAGCATCGACCCCAAAGCCCCCACTGCCGCCCGCCAGCAACAGCTCGCCAAACTGATGACCTCCGAAAAAAACGGCCGCCTACGCCGCGTCATCATCAACCGACTTTGGGCCCGCCTGCTCGGCCGCGGCCTCAGTAAATCGCTCGATGACATCGACCAGCCCGCGTGGCACCCCGACCTCCTCGACTGGCTCGCCACCGACCTCGCTGCCCACGGTCACGACCTCAAGCACACGCTCAAGCTCATCTGCACCAGTCGCGCTTATCAACTGCCCGCCACCGAGTCCACAGCGAAAAAATTCACCTTCCACGGCCCCGCACCCAAACGCCTGCACGCCGAGCAATTTATCGACGCCCTCTCCACCCTCAGTGGCCAATGGCAAAATGGCGCGCCCTTTCTAAAACTTGATGGCCGCAAACAAGGCGGCCAAGTCGGCGCGGTCAGCACAGTTTTGGCCGCCAAAAATCTCACCGAAATCCGCGCGGTCCTTTCGCGCCTCGATCCCCTCCAGCGCGCCCTTGGCCGCCCCAACCGCGACCAAGTCGTCACCACCCGCGACACTCACCCCACGCTGCTCCAAGCCCTCGAGCTGACCAACGGCACCACGCTCGATCAATATCTCAAGCAAGCTGCCCAACACTGGCTCAAAAAATCGCCGGATGCCGATGCGATGATTGCAAAAATTTACCAAACCGCGCTGAGCCGCAACCCCACCCAAACCGAGCGCGTAATCGCAATCGAAACGCTTGGCAAAAAACCCACCTCCGAATCAACAGCCGATCTCTTGTGGATGATCGTGATGCTACCAGAATTTCAATTAATCCGATGATGAACCTGACCCGCCGAAATTTTCTGAAAGGAACGGCCGCCGCGCTTGGGGCAAGTGCGTTTCCCGCCATCGCCGAGGATGAATCCAAAATTGTGCCAACCGCAGACACCGTCATCCTCTGCTGGATGGCCGGCGGGATGGCGTCGACGGAGACATTCGATCCAAAGCGATACACCCCATTCAAAAAGGGGCTGAAGAGTGACCAAGTGCTGAGCACCTTTCCGGCCATCGATACGGTGGTCGACAACATCAAAATCTGCAAGGGCTTCAAACACTTGGCGAACGTGATGGATCGCGGCACGCTCATCCGCACGCAAGTGGGCGCAGACCTCGGCCACATTTTGCACTCACGCCATCAGTATCATTGGCACACCGGCTATGAGCCGCCGCTCACCGTGGCTGCACCCCATCTTGGCGCGTGGATTGCCCATGCGCGCGGCCGGAGCCATCCCGCGCTGCCGGCGTTCATCGACATCGGCCAAACACCCAACGGCGAGAGCGAAGAAATCAAAGCTTTCCAAACCGGCGGCTGTCTCGGCACCGAGCACGGCCCGTTTACCATCGACGACCCCGCCAACGCCATCAAGGCCGTGCGCCCGCCTGCGGGAATGAGCCCGGTGAGATTCAAAACGCGTTACCAAAATTACCTGCGCCTGCTCAAGGCCAGTCCTGATTTTCAAAAGGGCGATTCGCGCAAACGCGAAGCGTTGATGAAATCAATGGACGAAGCGTTCACACTGCTCAGCAGTCCCGCCGCAAAAGCATTCGACCTTTCGCTGGAACCGGGAAAAAATTCGGCACCGTACGGCAAAGGAAAATTCGGCCGAGGCTGCCTGCTTGCCCGCCGCTTGTGCGAAGTGGGCGCGCGCTTCATCGAGGTCACCAGCGACTACGGCCCCTTCCTCCGCTGGGATACCCATGAGAACGGCCACACGCGATTGCGGGAGTTGAAAAAACAAATTGACCAACCGCTCGCCCAACTCGTGCGCGATCTCGAGCAGCGCGGTCTGCTCAAACGCACGCTCATCGTCCTGGCCAGCGAATTTAGCCGCGACATGCTGGTGGAAGGCAAGCCGGACAAAACCGTGCGCGGCCAAGTCGCCCAGCCAGACGTCATCAACGAGCTGAAATTTTACGGCATGCACCGCCACTTTACCGCGGCCGGCAGCGTGCTGATGTTTGGCGGCGGCGTAAAGCGCGGCCATCTTTTCGGCAAAACCGCCGACGAGCGCCCCTGCACAACCATCGAAAACCCCGCCACCATCACCGACCTCCACGCCACCATTTTCCGCGCCATGGGCATCGCGCCCACCTACAAAGTCAACGTCGAGCAACGCCCGTTTTACGCCACCAAAGACGGCAAAGGCCAACCGTTGCACGGTGTTTTGGCGTAAACGCTTGAACTGACAAGCCGCTAACCCCATCATCCGCGCATGGAATTTACCAACGCACGGCTGATTTTGCCGGATGAAATTCAACGGGGCTCGTTGAGCGTGCGCGACGGGCAAATCCATAAAATTTCCAAGGACGCCAAGCCGTCGAACAAAGGCAGCGATAATGTGTTCGACCTGCGCGGCGGCTTTCTTGCGCCGGGATTTATCGACCTTCACATCCACGGCGCGCTCGGGCGCGACACGATGGAGGCTCGGCTCGATGCCTTTAAGGAAATCACCGATTTCCATCTCAAAGGCGGCACCACTTCGTTGACGCTCACTACGCTATCTGCCGCGCAAAGTGATATCGAAAAAGCCCTTGATGCCATCGCTCCCATTCACAACCGCTCCCTCGGCGGCTCGCGCATCGTGGGCGTTCATGTGGAAGGGCCGTTCATCAATAAAGTACGCGCCGGCGCGCAGAACCCCGAATACTGCCGCGCCCCCACCGCCAAAGAATGGCAACCCATCCTCAAACACGGCAAGCTCATCACGCAAATGACCCTCGCGCCCGAGCTGCCCCGCGCCCTCAACCTCATCAAAGCCCTGCGCAAAAACGGCACCATCGCCAGTGCCGGCCACACCGATGCCACCGAGAAAGAACTTTTCCCCGCGGTCAAAGCCGGCCTAAATCAGGTCACCCACACGTTCAATGCCATGAGCAGCCTCACCAAAAAAGGCCCTTACCGCATCGCGGGCATGCTCGAATTTGGGCTGGCGGATGACGATTTGGTTTGCGAAATCATCAGCGACGGCCAACACGTGCCGCCGGTTTTGATGCGAATGCTTTTCAATGCCAAACCGCGCGAGCAAGTGGTCATCATCACCGACGCCACCAAAGGCGCCGGCCTCAAGCCCGGCACCCAGTTCGAGCTGTGCGGCATCAAAGCCAAAGTCACCCCCACCACCGCCGAGGTTTTGGATGGTCGCGGCCTCGCCGGCAGCACGCTCACGATGATCCGCGCTGTGCAAACCGCCGTCGAACAAGCCAACGTCCCGCTGGTCGACGCCGTGCTCATGGCCACCCTCAACCCCGCCCGCCAACTCGGCCGCGACAACGAATTCGGTTCCCTCGAAACCGGCAAACGCGCCGACCTCGTCTGGTTCGATAACCGCTACCAAGTCAAAGGCGTCTGGCTCGACGGTGAGCTGCGCTTTATGGCGTAGGGTTTTTGAACCGACTTTTATTGAACCGCCAAGGCGCAAAGCCGCCAAGGTTTTTTTGGCGTAAGAAATTTGGCACTCCCGGAAGGATTCGAACCTTCGACCTAAGGTTTAGGAAACCCTCGCTCTATCCAGCTGAGCTACGGGAGCACGGAGGCATCTTG
>CAUZWB010000127.1:0-6393 GCA_963583525.1 Verrucomicrobiia bacterium
CACCGTGGTGCTCAACGGCTGGCCGAAGGACAACTCGGTTTTCGAAGGTGCGGATGCAATAGTGATTTACAGCGACGGCGGCGGACGCCACCCCGCGTTGCAGGGGAAAAATCTGGAACTGCTCGGCAAGCTCATGGACAAGGGCGTTGGGTTTCTCACCATCCATTACGCCGTCGAGCCGGTCACCGCCAAGGGCAACAAGGAATTCATCGCGTGGCAGGGTGGCTGCTTCGAGGCGAATTGGTCAGTGAATCCGCATTGGACCGCCCATTTCAAAAAGCTCCCCAAGCATCCAATCACGCGCGGCGTGAAGCCGTTTAAGGCCAACGACGAATGGTATTTTCACATGCGCTTCGCGCCGGACATGCAAGGCGTCACGCCCATCCTCTCCGACGTGGCCCCTGCCGACACAATGAAACGCGGCAACGGCGCGCACAGCGGCAATCCGACCGTGCGCAAAAGCGTCGCGGCGGGCGAGAGTCAGCACGTTGCGTGGGCATTCGAGCGCGCCAACGGCGGTCGCGGCTTTGGATTCACCGGCGGCCACAATCATCTCAACTGGGCCAACGACGATTTTCGCAAAACCGTCCTCAACGCCATCGTGTGGGTCGCCAAAGCCGAAGTGCCGAACGGCGGCGTGCAAAGCAAGTTAGTGGAAAAAGATTTGTACGATAACCTAGACAAAAAAGGCGGCAAACGCCCCAAGCCAAAAAGCAATCCCGGCCCCAAACCCATCGGCAAAGTAACTGGTCCCAAAGCGGTAGCGGTTTCCAAAGTGCTTACCAAAAAATCCGGCCCCGCCAAGCTCGAGGCCAATATCGCGGTCGCAAAGGAATTGCACCTCGTCGTCACCGATGGCGGCGATGGCTTCAGCTGCGATTGGGCTGACTGGGCCGAGCCCACGCTTATCGATGCCGCCGGAATGCCCACGCGCTTGACCTCGTTGAAATGGAAAACCGCCTCCAGCGGATTCGGCAATGTGAACGTGAACAAAAATGCCGGCGGCAAACCAATGCGCATCGCGGGCAAATCGGTGGCTTTCGGACTCGGTACGCACGCCAACTCGCTCGTCAGTTACACGCTGCCCAAAGGCCACAAGTTTGTGAAATTCATTTCCACCGTCGGCCTCGACAACGACGGCACCGACCAAGGCAACTGCGGCAACCAAGCCAGCGTGCAGTTCCACGTGTTCACGCAAAAACCAAAATTTGCGGCGGCCGCATCCGGAGGCGGCCAAGCCGCTGGCGGGCGCACTCCCGAAGAGGGGCTGAAAAATCTTGATGTCCATCCCGCGTTGCAAGTCGAGCTGTTCGCCGCCGAGCCGATGTTGCTCAGCCCGTCGAACATCGACATCGACCATCGCGGCCGCGTGTGGGTTTGCGAGGTGGTCAACTATCGCCACAACAATGGCAAGCGACCCGAGGGCGACCGCATTCTCATTCTTGAAGACACCGACGGCGATGGCAAGGTCGACAAAAAGACGGTGTTTTATCAAGGCCGCGACATCGACTCCGCGCACGGCGTGTGCGTGCTCGGCACGGTGGATGGCAAAAACACGCGCGTCATCGTCAGTGCGCTGGACAAAGTGCAGGTGTTCACCGACGTGGACGGCGACGACAAGGCGGACAAAAAGGAGACGCTCTTTAGCGGCATCAGCGGCGCGCAGCACGACCACGGGATTCATCAGTTTATGTTTGGGCCGGACGGCCGGTTGTATTTCAACTTCGGCAACGCCGGCAAACAGTTGAAAGACAAGAACGGCAAACCCGTTATCGATCTCGCCGGCAACGAGGTGACCGCCAATCGCAAGCCGTATCAGGAAGGGATGGTTTTCCGCTGCAAACTCGACGGCAGCGAAGTGGAAACGCTCGGCTGGAATTTTCGCAACAACTGGATGGTCACCGTCGACAGCTTCGGCACCATTTGGCAGAGCGACAACGACGACGACGGCAACCGCGGCGTGCGCATCAATTACGTGATGGAGTACGGCAACTACGGCTACAAGGACGAATTCACCGGCGCGGGATGGCGAACCCCGCGCACCAATCTTGAGAAAACCATCCCGCTGCGCCACTGGCATCTCAACGACCCCGGCGTGATGCCCAACCTCCTCCAAACCGGCGCGGGCTCGCCCACCGGCATTTGCGTTTACGAAGGCGACTTGCTGCCGAAAATTTTCCACGGCCAAATCATCCACTGCGACGCCGGCCCCAGCATCGTGCGCGCCTATCCCGTCAAGCCCAGCGGCGCGGGCTACACCGCCACCACCGTCAACATCCTCGACGGCGCCAAGCGCGACAAATGGTTCCGCCCCTCCGACGTGAAAGTGGCACCCGACGGTTCGCTCATCGTCGCCGACTGGTACGACCCCGGCGTCGGCGGCCACCGAATGGGCGACCTCGACCGCGGCCGATTGTTCCGCATCACGCCGAAAGGCCATAAGGGGTACAAGGTACCGAAGTCGGATTTCAAAACAGCAAAGGGTCTCGTGGTCGCTTTGAAGAATCCAAACAACTCCGTGCGGCATATTGCATTTACAGAATTAAAAAACCGAAAAGAGGCCGCCCCAATTTTGCTGAAGCTGTTGGAGGATGGCTCTCCACATCATCGCGCACGTGCCCTATGGTTGCTTGCTCAAAACAAGGGCATCCGTGTCCCCTTGCTACTCAAGGCCACTGTTGATAGAGATGAAAACATCCGTGCATTGTCCATTCGCATTTCGCGTCAATTGAAGCTCAACACGTTAATTTCTATCCGAAACAAGGCCGATGACAATAGCCCGGTCGTTCGCCGCGAATGCCTCATTGCTTTGCGCCATAGCAAGAGCGCGGAAGCTCCAGCGTTGTGGGCCAAGTTGGCGAGCAAGCACGATGGCAAAGATCGTTGGTACCTTGAGGCCCTCGGCTTGGCGGCGGACCGGCAGGAAAACAAATTCTTCGACGCGTGGCTGAAGACCTCGCCCAAGCTCAACACCCCCGCCGCGCGTGACATCATCTGGCGCAACCGCGGCACTCACGCCGCGAAATATCTCGCTGACATCATCCTCGATAAAACCACCCCCGAGGCCGACAAGCCGCGCTATCTCCGCGCTCTCGATTTCATCCCCAAAAGCAAAGAAAAAGACCAAGCCCTCGCCCGCATCGCGTTGGGTTTGTAGCGCATTTTTTTGACACGGATTTCACGGATTTTCACGGATGGGTTTTTAATCTGTGCGAATCTGTGAAATCCGTGTCTTTCATTTTCATCAAGCTTAATTACAATGCCCGCGTGAAACAGTTCATCGCCATTTTATTTTTGGCCGGCAATTTATCCGCTGCGGACCCGTTGCCGCCGGAGAAGGTGAACACGTTGATTGAGGCATTGGGGCGGTTGGAACCGGCATTGGTGAATTCAAATGCCGCGCTCAAGGAGAGGCTCAATCAAGTGCTCGATGCGGTGCGCGGCGAGGCGCGTTCGGTGGCGTTGATTAAAAAATTTCAGGTGAAAGGCCGCGAGGCGGATTTGTTGGCCGTGGCGGTGAAGCATCCCAATGACCCCGCCGGTGTGGAGGCAATGGGAATGGTGTTGGCGGGCGATGGAAAAAAAGCCGTGGCCGCGTTGCTCACCGGCAAGGACGCGAGACAAGCCACCGCCGTGGCGCGCGCTTTGGGAAACAGCAATAACCAAAAAGTCATCCCGCTGCTCGCGCCTTTGGTGGTGGATGCCGCGATCCACGCGAACGTGCGCAAGGAGGCGGTGAAAGGCTTGGTGAATTTTGAGGCAGGCGCGAAGCATTTGCTGGCTTTGGCGAAGGCGGGGACACTGCCGCAAAGCGCGAAGTTTACCGCGAGTCTTGCGCTCAGCGCGGTGCGTTGGCCGGCGATTAAGGCGGAGGCGGCGAAGGTGTTGCCGCCGCTTTTTGGCGCGAATGCGAAGCCGTTGCCGCCGGTTGCAGAGTTGGCCAAACGCAAGGGCGACATCACCAAGGGCGCGAAGATTTTTCTGCGCGAAGCGGTGCAGTGCGCGCGTTGTCATAAAGTGGGCGATGCGGGAATCGAAGTGGGGCCGGCGTTGACGGAGATTGGCGATAAGCTGCCGAAAGAGGAATTGTACGCGTCCATCCTCGATCCGAGCGCGGGGATTTCCTTTGGCTACGAGGCGTGGCTGGTGTTGATGAAAGACGGCAACGCCGCGTTCGGCATCATCGAAAGCGAAACGGACGATGAGATTTCCGTCAAAGGCCCCACCGGCGCGGTGACCAAACACGCGAAGGCAAACATCAAAAGCCGCGCGCAACAGCCGATTTCGCTAATGCCGCCGGGATTGCATTTGACGTTGAAGGAGGGGGAGTTGGTGGATTTGATTGAGTATCTTTCTTCGTTAAAGAAGAAGTAGCTCATCCCGGTGGCCAAGTCATGGCGCGGCCGCCCAAAATATGCAGGTGCAAATGAGGCACGGTTTCGCCTCCGTCTTTTCCGTTGTTGATGACGAGGCGGAATCCGTTTTCTTGGAGGCCGAGGTCGTCGGCGATTTCGCGGGCTTTCAAAAGTAGATGGCCGAGGACTTGGTGATCTTCCGGCTCGGCTTCGGCGATGCGGGGGATGGGTTTTTTTGGAATCACCAACACGTGCGTCGGCGCTTGCGGGTTGATGTCGTTGAAGGCGAGGACGAGGTCGTCTTCGTAAACGATGTCGGCGGGGATTTCGCGGGCGATGATTTTCTCGAACAACGTCATCACACAATCATCAGCGTGAGCTTGGCTTGCTGCTGATGCTTGGAAACGATGTGGCGCAGGTAGTCGACGATTTGGTCGTTGAGCTTCTGACAGCGCGGGCTCCACTTTTTGGCGCCGGTGAGTTTTTTGACCGCTTCGCGCAAACCCTTCACGCGGAGCAGCTCGGGTTTGCCGTGGAGGTCGGCGTGGATTTGGTCGCGCAGTGTGCAGAAGAAAACCATCTCCAATCCTTCGCCGGCTTGATGGGCGAGGTCGTGCAAATTAGTTTCGGCGGCGGCATCGGTGATTTCGTCATCGGCAGCCATCACTTTGAAACCGAACCCGCGCAGGATGCGTTCAAGTGCGAGAGTGAATTCACCAACGGAAACGGAGTTGCGATTGAGGTCCACCTTGAAATGAAAGAGAACAGCCTCGGCCGCCTCGGTGACCATGAAGGGATCCAGCTCGTGCGCGGCATCGCCGAGTAACTCGACGGTGACGTCCTGTGCTGAGCAAGGGATGGCTTCGCCATCGGAGGTTTCAAAAACCAGGCAGTCGGTATGTAGCTGAATCATGCTTTGTCTCGAGTTTCTTCACGGCTTGGACGAAGTCATCGGCTTCCTCAAAGCGTCGGTACACGCTCGCGTATCTCACATAGGCCACTTGGTCGATTTCGCGGAGGCCGTTCATCACCGCCTCGCCAATCGCCATTCCGGGCACCTCTTCGGAGTATTCTTCCGAGATCGAATCATAAATCCCCTGCGTGAGGTTCTCAATGACCTGTTGACTGATGGGGCGTTTTTGGCAGGCCTTGGAAATACCCGAGAGCAGTTTGTCCCGCGCAAATTCCTCACGACGCCCATCCCGTTTCACCACCATCAACCGTTGGTGCTCTATCTGCTCGTAGGTGGTGAACCGATGCGTGCACTGGGCACACTCGCGGCGACGGCGAATAATTGCCCCCTCCTTGGACGAGCGCGAATCAATCACCTTGTCCTCAATACATTCGCACTTTGGACAGCGCATCAGTCAAATATTCCAAACCTCCTTGGCAGAAAGGCCACATGTAGTGGCCACCGAAGAACTACCACACAGCCACTTGTGCGGTCAAGCCTTCAAGCGTTGTCTCTTATTAACAGTGCGCTGATTTATTCGCGCCTATTCGCAGTTTGCTCCCGTGAAGTTCGCACTGAATTGGCAATCACAAGTTTGAATAACGTGAGCTTCGTGAAGAAAGAAAATTGCCCGACACTCGGCGCGTTGTGCAAAGCAAACGAACTCAAGCGATGAGCGCGTCACCACCCACTTGGGCGGCGCGGAGTGTGCTCGCCGCGTGGCGGGGCATCGACCTCAGCGAACAAGAGCGCGCTCGTGCCGACCGCGCGCGGTCTCCCGCCCTCCTGATGCCTAACGTGATGAAACGGTTGGGGTTGGATCAACGTCGTCGCGAGGCGGAGGTGGCCAAGGTGTGGCACAACCTCATCGACCCCTCCGTGACCGCGCACGCGCAGCCTGCCGGCATTCACAAAGGCACGCTCTTTGTAAACGTGGACAGCAACGTGTGGCTTAGCGAAATCGTGCGCTATCGGCGGCACGAAATTTTGGAGCGGCTACAGAACGCTTTCGGTGCAGAATTCATCGCGCGCATTTCGTTCCGTGTCGGGTAGGGCGCGATCTTTGGATCCGCCCTACCCGACACG
>CAUZWB010000128.1:0-6382 GCA_963583525.1 Verrucomicrobiia bacterium
ACACGGCGCCACAATTTTCGCCATCGTCATCGCCGGTGCAATGGCCGCCGTGCCGCCCGCGGGCATGGCGTGGAACCTCGCCAACGCCGGCAAAGGCGGGCTTCTTCTTTGGCCGCTCTTTGGTGCGACCAATCAATTGCTCGCCGGACTTTCATTTCTTGTCATCACATTTTATTTGTGGCGGCGAGGAAGGGCGATTTGGTTCCTCGCCATCCCAATGATTTTCATGCTCATCATGCCGGTATGGGCGATGACCTATCAACTTTGGGAAGCGCCCGGTTGGTTGTTAACCGCGCGGGAAGGATTCCCCGATCACAAGCCCAACTACCTCCTCGGCAGTATTGGCTTGGCAACGATCGCGCTGGAAATTTGGATGATCGTCGAGGCTATCAAAATTTTCCCCAAAGCCAAAGGCGTGCTGGAGGAAAACGCGCTGGATCAACCGACAGCTGTAGCCCGGGCTGGTGGCCCGGTCAGAATAGCGAAATATGGCCGTGCCCTGTAAGGGCACTCTTATCGCGCAGAAAATGATCAAAAATTGAAACCTGATAATTCCAACCCATTAAACCGCATCGGTCTCTTCGGAGGCTCATTCGACCCCGTGCACCTTGGGCACACGATGCTGGCGCAGGCGGCGTTGACGGAGATGCAATTGGATCGGCTGTTTATCATCCCCGCCGCGCAATCGCCATTCAAGCCGGAGCAAACGTCCGCCTCGGCGGCGGATCGTTTGGAGTGGTTGCGATTGGCTTTTGCGGATGAACCGCGTTGCGAAATTGATGCCCAGGAAATCGAGCGCTCGGGCGTCTCGTATAGCATCGATACCGTGCGCGATTATGCGGCGCGCTTTCCGGAAGCGGAGTTATTTTATCTCATTGGCGCGGATCATGTGCCCACGCTGCCGGAATGGCGCGAAGCGGCGGCGCTTGCGGAGGCGGTCACTTTTGTGGTAGTGCCCCGTCCCGACGGGAGTGGCGAATCGGAAACCGGGGTGGCGGAGTTCCCGCCAACCTTTCGCGGCGCGGTGTTGCGCGGGGAACCGGTGGCTATTTCCGCCAGTGATTTGCGCGATCGCCTGCGTGCGGGTGAGCCCATTGAAGAGATCGAAAATTTTGTGCCGGCCGCGGTTGCGGCTGCTCTGAAAGTAAGGCATAGTTATTAGGATAAATATGGAAGGACAAGCATTGGCTCTGGCGTGCCGCGAATACGCCGACGATAAAAAGGCGGGGAATCTGCTCGTGCTCGATGTGCGAAAGGTGTCGACCATCACCGATTATTTTGTGATCGCCACCGGGAATAGCGAGCCGCACGTGCGCGCTATCTGGACGGATATCGCCGGCCGTCTCCAAAAAGATCACGCCGTGCCCCCGCCCAAACCCGAAGGGGATCGGAGAAATCAATGGGTCGTGCTGGATTACTACGACGTGATCGTGCACGTGATGCTCGAATCCGTCCGCGACCAATACGATCTCGAAGGCCTGTGGAACGACGCCGGCGTGGTGGAAACGGCAGAAGTGTAGCCCGGGCCGGTGGCCCGGGCTTTTTCATTCTGAATTTTCCGCAAGCACGGTAGGGACGCGCTTTGCGCGTCCGTGGACACGCGAAGCGTGTCCCTACCATCGGCTACATTGGGTCACTTTTTATTTTCATCCCCACGGCTGCTTTCCACGCGAGCACGAGTTGGGCGACTAATCCGAATAGCACCACTAAATTTCCAATTTGAGAGATGCCGTGCAGGGGGCCGAAGGATTTGTTGGCGTAGGCGGTTTGTTCGGGGGTGGTTCCTATTTTGAAATAGTCGGGGTATTTCATTTGGTGCAGCCATTCGAGGCGCGGGGTGATGTAAATCAAACCGAACACAATCAGCGCCACCATCACCGCCAACATTAATGCCCGCGCGCGGGGAAATTTTCCGCCTTCGCCCTCCAGTCGCCAACCGGCCAGCAGCGCGAGTGCGGCGATGGCTGCGAGCGAAAGTTGGAAGGCGGTGAAGCGGTGGATGAGTTCCTGCGCCACGATTCCGTCGCGGGGTTTGGGGAGGGCTTCGGCCAGTTCGGGAGCGAAAAACATGGGCCCGGCCACGAAGGTGAAAAATACCGCGCCGCCCAGCCACACGGCGGCGGTGAGCACGAAGACCAATTGCGCGATGCGCACGGGATTATTTTTTGGCTTCATCGGCTTCTATTGAATCATCGCCCTCGCGTTCGCCGGGTTTGGGTTTTTCCGGTTCGGCGTCCTTGTCCTCCACGGATTCCCTCAGCGGCGTGGTGTGGTATTGCACGCGTGCGGCTACGAGCGCGCCGTACAATAAAATCAGCCACGTAAAATAAACCGCCAACATAAACACCGGCAACAGGCCGAGGCTGCCGCCGTAAGTTTGGCTGTACCAACCTTTCTCCACCACCACGTGCGAAATATACAGCGCGCTGGCGAGGTGATTGAGCTGCCACAAAATGCCGGCCACCACGCCGCCCCAAATCGCGGCGGTCCAGGAAACTTTGGTATTCGGGATGAGCTTGTATAAAAACGTCAAGCCCGCCATCGCGAAGAGCAGCGGCACGAGCACATTGCCCACCGCACCCATTGATTGCAGTTGGCCGCTGATGTTTTCAAAATGCACGGCATTGGCCAGCGCAAAGGCAAGGATGATGCAGCCGGGGCCGAGCACCAGTCCCGGCGAAAATTTCAGCAACTGCGAGTACCACACGCGACTCCGCCGCACGGCCCACAAATCATTAAAGGTATCCTCCAACTGCATCACCACCATCAGCCCGAGATACACAAACACCAGCGCACTGAGCACACCCGTCTTGTCGAACTTCACCTGTTGCGCGAGGTTATTGCTGAAGTCAGAAATATTTTTCTGCAAGCCGTTGCGGATTTTTTTTATCTCAGTTTCCTTCGCCGGATCCTCGTGTTTGGCCGGCAACACGCTGACAATAATTTTCCCCACGAACTGCTGCACCGATTGCGATTTGCCATCTTGCCCGATTGCTGTAGTGAGCACCGTGGCCAGCGCCAGCACGGGGATGAGCGCGAGCAGCGAATTAAACGACAGCGCGGCCGCGCGCATGAAGCAGCGTTCCTCATCGAACTTGCGATACGCCAGCAGAATAAATCGCGCCACGCGCATCCAGCGTTTGGGTAGTACCACGCGGCTTTCCTGCTCCATCACCTGCGCGAGATCTTCACAAAAGATCTTCCACGGATTCGGGATTTTCGGCAAAGGATTGTTCACGGGTGCGCGAAAGTTAGCAGAAAAACTTGGGTGAGACAATTTTTGAACCACCAACCGAAATGTTGCGCGTTTTAGATTCACCACAGAGACACAGAGATTTTTGCCCTCTGTGTTCTCTGTGCCTCTGTGGTAAAAAAAGGGCGAGGTGGAACTCGCTCCTCCCCCAGATTGAGTTTGTAAATCGCGCCGTTTTCTGCTCTACTTTTGGCGGATGGCGCGTAAGGAGGCTCCCAAAAAACTGGATTCCAAAGGAGGTGCCAACGAAGTGCTCGGTATAGGGCTACTGGCTCTGGCTGTGTTATTTTTGTTGGCGCTGTTTTCCTTTGATAAAGGCGATCTGTCGCTCAACGGCACGAACGTCAACGACCCCCTGCACAATCTCGTGGGCACGCTTGGCGCGTGGCTGGCGCAGGGGTGCTTTATGGCGCTGGGCGTGGCGGCGTATTTGTTGCCGCCGTTGACACTGATTTTCGCCATCGCATTTTTCACCGATAAACTCGACGGCTTGCGCAAGCGCTGGCCGTGGGCGGCGGCGCTGGTGCTGGCGGGGTCGGCGGGGCTCAGTTTGTATCCCGGTCTCTTTGGCGGACTGGCGAAAAGCCTGAACACGGTGGACGCCGGCGGCTATGTGGGCATGCTGTTGCACAAAGGCATTTTCCAACACGTGGGCACGGCGGGCGCCACGGTGTTATTGCTGGCGGTGTATTTGGTGAGCCTGCTTTATCTCACGAATTTTCAACTCAAAGAATGGGCCAAAGCCGCGTGGACAAAATGGAAGCTGCCCAAGGTGGATCGCTCGCAGCCGCTGGCCAACGAAGAGATCGAGCTGAACCAACGCGAAGCTGAACTGCAACAGCGCGTGGCGGATTTGCAAAAAGAATTGGCCAACGCCGCACAAGCGATGCCCATTGGCGTCACTAACGAAGAGCCAAACATCATCGACCTCAGCCAACCGCAAGCGCGCCCCAAGGTGGCCGTCGATGATGAGGATGCCGCCCCGGAACCGCGCCGCAAGTTGGCGGCGATTGTGTTCACGGATATCGTGGATTATTCCGGCCTCGCCAATCGCGATGAAAAAGCGGCGTTGAAGCTCCTTAAAAAACAACGCCGCTTGCTCAAGCCCTTGGTCAAACAGTTTGAGGGCGAATGGCTCAAGGAAATCGGCGATGGTTTGCTTTTGAGTTTCGACAGCTCGCTCAGCGCCGTTGAGTGCGCGCTGGCCATTCAGGCGAAAGTGCTCGGCGAGGAGCATCTTGAACTGCGCATCGGCATTCATCAGGGCGACGTCGTCCGCGAAGGCAATGACATTCTCGGCGACGGAGTGAACATCGCCTCGCGCATTGAGGAATACGCGCCGGTCGGCGGCGTGGCGGTTTCAGGAAAAATCCAGCAGGATCTCATCAGCCAACCTCAGTACGAAGTGCGGTTGTTGGGAGAATTTGTGTTGGAAGGCCTCAGCCAAAAAGCAGAAATTTACACCGTGGCCGTTGCCGTGGAGGCTTTGCCCGAAACAGTTTTCGAGGACGAAGACCTCACCGCAAATCCCGGGGTGGCATTGACAGGAAAAGTCGACCACGGCGCAGCTACTACGAAAGATATTCTCGGTGACTCGAAGGACGACACCGAGCCGACGGTGCACATCGCCCCCGCAATTTCCAGCACCGGCCCCGTCAGGCCCGCCAAACTCAAGCGGCCAAAGCCTACCGCTGTGGCGCGCGGCCCGCTCATTGAAAATTACAAACTGCCGCCGGTTGAATATTTGCAAGCGCCAGAATTCATCGACGCGCCCACCGATTCAACCGACGAACTCAAAGCCGCCGCCATTACCATCCAGCAAACGCTCAAACAATTCGGCGTGGAAGTCGCGTTGGGCGACATCACGAAAGGGCCAACCATCACCCGCTTTGAGTTCCATCCCGCGCCGGGCGTGAAGATGGAGAAAATCACCACCTACACCAACAATGTCACTGCCGCATTGAAGGCGGAACGTATCAACATTCTCGCCCCCGTGCCCGGCAAGAGCACCGTGGGTGTTGAGGTGCCCAACCGCATCAAGACGAAAGTCATTATGCGCGATTTGCTCGAGAGTGATGAGTGGAAGAAAAGCAAAGCCAAAGTGCCCGTGGCGCTCGGCAAAGATGTGTACGGCAAACCCATCGTGGCCGACCTCGCCGAGATGCCGCATTTGCTCATCGCCGGCGCCACCGGCGCGGGCAAGAGCGTGTGTATGAACGGCATCGTCACCTCGTTACTTTACAAGTTTTCGCCGGACGAATTACGGCTGGTGATGATCGATCCCAAAGTGGTGGAGCTGCAAATGTACAATACTCTGCCGCACCTCGCGATGCCGGTGGTGACCGATCCCAAAAAAGTCATCCTCGCTTTGCGATGGGTGGTTTCGGAAATGGAAAAGCGCTACAAGATTTTTGCGAAGGAGAATGTGAAGAACATTCAATCCTTCAACAAACGCCGCCGCGACAAACCGCCCGCCGAGCCGGAGCCGCAGATGACTCTCTTTGACGGCGAGCGCGGAAGCTCCGAAGGATTCGCCGTGGAAATCGATGAAGAAATCGTCGTGCCCCGCGACGAAGAAATTGAAATCCCAGATCGGCTTAGTTATATTGTGGTGGTCATCGACGAGCTGGCCGATCTCATGCTTACCGCGCCCGCCGAGGTGGAAAACGCCATCGCCCGCATCACCCAAATGGCTCGCGCCGCCGGCATCCACTGCATCGTGGCCACCCAGCGCCCCAGCGTGAAAGTCATCACCGGCGTCATCAAAGCCAACATCCCCAGCCGCATTGCGTTTCAGGTGGCCTCGAAAATCGACAGCCGCGTCATCCTCGATGAGATGGGCGCGGAGAAACTTTTGGGCAAAGGCGATATGCTTTATCAACCGCCCGGCGCGCCCAAACCCACTCGCGCGCAAGGCCCGCTCGTCACCGACGAAGAGGTGCAACAAATCGTCAGCTTCATCACCGGCCAAGGCAAACCGAAGTTCGAGGTGGACATCACCCAGCAACTTTCCAAACCCGCTTTGGCTGGCTCGGCCGTCAGCGGTGAGGATGAAGATCTCATCCAGCAATGCATCGAGGTGATCCGCAGCGAACAAAAAGCCAGCGTCTCCAAACTGCAACGTCGCCT
>CAUZWB010000129.1:0-6377 GCA_963583525.1 Verrucomicrobiia bacterium
GACCTTCGTAAAGTGGACGCTTATGGCATTTACGATCGCTTCAAGTTCCGCGTGCCTTATACCGACGGCGACACCGGCGATTGCTACGATCGCTTTATGATACGAATGCTCGAGATGCGCGAGAGCGTCGAGATTTTGAAACAAGCCCTCGCCGATATTCCCGAGGGCGACATCATCGGCAAAGTTTCAAAAGTCTTTAAGCCCAAACCCGCCGAAACCTACGGCCGCATCGAAGGGCCCAAAGGCGAGCTTGGCTTTTACCTCATCGCCGACGGCACCACCAAACCCTATCGCTACCGCGTGCGGCCGCCGTCGCTCATCAATCTCACGGTGCTGCGCGATATGTGTCTCGGCGGCAAAATCGCCGACGCCGTCATCATTCTTGGCAGCATCGATATCGTCCTCGGGGAGGTGGACCGATGAGCATTCTCGGCGGCGGAATTTTCAAGGGCATGGCGGTGACGCTGCGGAATTTTATTGGCTCCTATTTTCACAAGGAACGCCTCATCACCAACGATTACGAATGGCGTTCTGAGGGTGAGTTGCCGCAAAGCATCGGTGATTATCCTAAAGAAGAAGGCGAGCAACTTCGCGACACCACCACGGTCAATCATTACAGCCGCAACTTCCCGATGTTGCTGCACGATACCGGCGAGCCGATGGATACCATCCGCTGCGTGGCCTGCCAAATCTGTGAGCGCGAGTGCCCGCCGCAATGTATTTACATCGAGAAGAGCACCGAGAAAATAGAGAACGCCGACGGCAAGCCGCAGTTTTATCCGGCCAAGTTCGACATCGATGTTTCCGTTTGCATGAGCTGCCAGATTTGCGTGGAGGTTTGCCCGTTCGACGCCATTGTGATGAACAGCCAGTTCGAGCTAAGCACGCCCAATCGGTTTGGGGGGTTGCTTGTGCGGCGCGATGATTTGCTGAAGAGCAACGATTACTATCACAAAATTCATCCGCAAGAAGCCGCAGCGCGCGACCAAAAAATGGTCGCCGACAAAGCCGCCAAAGAAGCCAAGAAAAAAGCCGCCGCCGAAAAAGCCAAAGCCGCGGCTGAAGCCAGAGCGGCCGCCGCCGAAGCAGAAGCCAAGGAGGACACCGAATGAGTTTCGAGCTCATCAAAGATATCCTCCTCGCCACCGTGCCGTTGCTGGTGATTTTCCCGTCGCTCTTTGCCTTCACCACGTGGATGGAACGCAAAGCCCTCGCGCGAATCCAAAACCGCATCGGCCCCAACAAAACCGGCATCCCCTGCACCCGCATCGGCCTCTTTGGCCTCGGGCAACCCGCCGCCGACGGCATCAAAATGATTTTCAAGGAAGACATCGTGCCGCGCGGCGCCGATAAGCTATTCCACTTGCTCGCCCCCATCCTCGCGCTCATTCCCGCGATGCTCATCTTGTGCTTTTTGCCGCTCGAATTTCCGTGGGGAAAATTTATTTCCGGCAAAGTGCAGGCATTTATGCTCGATAGCGCGGTCATCTTTTTCTTCGCCATTTCCGGTCTCGCCACGCTCGCTATCTTCATGGCCGGCTGGGCTTCGCGCAATAAGTACTCGCTGCTCGGCGGTATGCGGGCCGTGGCGCAAATGGTAAGTTACGAAATCCCGCTGGTTTTATCCGCCGTGATCGTGGTGATGATGGTCGGCAGCCTCAACGCCAAGGAAATCGCCGGCGCACAAACGGGCTTCAACTGGTTTGTGTTCAGCCCGTGGGGCCTCGCGGCCTTCATTGTTTTCTTCATCGCCGCGTTGGCGGAAACCAATCGATCGCCCTTCGATTTGCCCGAAGCCGAAAGCGAAATCATTGCCGGCTATTTCACCGAATACAGCGGGTTCAAATTCGCGCTCTTTTTCCTCGGCGAATATATCGCGATGTTCGCCATCAGCGGCTTGGCGGTTACCCTTTTCCTTGGCGCAGGCGATGGGCCCTTTTTGGCTGCCGCGCCGTGGCTTTCCGTGGTGTGGTTCATCGCTAAAATCTTTGGGCTGATCGCCGTGATGATTTGGCTGCGCGGCACACTCCCGCGTTTGCGCGTGGATCAACTGATGGCTTTCGCGTGGAAATTCCTGCTACCTCTATCCATTGTTAACATCCTTCTTGCCGGTCTTTCGCATCATGTGATCGATGCTTACCCTGGACCTGTCGCAAAGGTAGGCGCATGGGCGGTGAGTTTGGTGCTGCTGTATATGATGGCCTGGGGATTGAATAACATCAGCCGATCCACCGCCAAACCGCGCGAATATTTATACGCTGAATGACGCAGGAAATTACATTTTGGGTGTTGGCGGTTATCGCCGTGTTGGGCGCGTTGCTGGCGGTGCGGCGGCGTAATCTCATCCACGGCGTGTTCGCGCTGATGATTTTTTTCGCGGCATTGGCGGGCTTGTTCCTGTTGTTGTTGGCGGAATTTATCGCCGCGGTGCAAATCCTCGTTTACATCGGCGCGGTGGGCATTCTGTTGTTGTTCGCCATTATGCTCACCGAACGCGTCACCGGCGACGACGCGCGCGACATCACCTCACGCGGCAGCTTCTGGGGTTGGGCTGCGGCGTTGGCGGTGTTGGTTTTCCTTTTATTGCCGACCATTCAAGGCGCGGATTTACCGCAAACCGTCCAACCCATTAACCCATCGGTCAAAGCGTTGGGATTTAAATTAATGAATCCATACGTCGTCACGCTCGAAGTGTTGGCGCTGCTGCTCACCGCCGCGCTCGTCGGCGCGGTGGCCGCTGCGCAGGGTGGCGAAAAAAAGAAGGAGGATGCCGGTGACGCTTGAGCATTGTCTCATCCTCGGCGCGGTGTTGTTTTGCATCGGCTTGCTCGGCGCGTTCACGCGGCGCAACGCGGTGGTAGTGTTGTTCTCAATCGAAATAATGCTCAACGCCGCCAACCTGAATTTCATCGCCTTCTGGCGATTTAGTGACAACCCCGATCAACTGCACGGCCCACTGTTTACTCTTTTTACGATCGCCGTCGCCGCCGCTGAAGTCGCCGTCGGCCTCGCGTTGGTGATTGCCGTTTACCGCCATTTCAAAACCGTGGACCTCGAACAACTTGATACCCTGAAAGAAGAGTGACCCTCGAAACACTGGCATTAATTCCGTTGTTGCCGTTGGTGGCTGCCGCCATCACGAGTGGCATGCAGTGTGGCCGTCGCTCGGCGGGCATCGCCATCGCGGCAATGCTCGGCTCGTGCGTGCTGGCACTCATGGCGTGCAACGAGTCTTGGGGAATGGCGGCCACCGAGCACAAAACTTTCGACATCGAATGGCTCACCGTCGGCAGCACTGCCATCAACTTCGGATTCGTCCTCGATCCGCTCACCGGCGTGATGGCCGCGATGGTCACCTTTGTTGGCCTGCTCATTTTCATTTTCTCCTTCGGCTACATGAAGGACGACAAGCGGATGGCGCGTTTCTTCTGTTACCTTTCGCTGTTCGCCGCCGGGATGCTCGGCCTTGTTTTGGCAAACAGTTTGCTGCTGCTTTTCATGTGTTGGGAAATCGTTGGCGTGGCGTCGTATTTGCTCATCAGTTTTTGGAACCACAAACCCGAAGCAGCCGCCGCCGGGAAAAAAGCATTCATCGTCACCCGCATCGGCGACATGGGTTTTCTCATTGGAATTTTGTTGGCCTTCAAAACCACCGGCACGCTGATGCTCTACGATGGCGGCGCGGGTTTATTGGAAACCGAAATGGCCGGCACCGTGTTCGGCTTCAAAACCGCCGCGGTGGTGAGCTTGCTTTTATTCTGCGGCGCGGCGGGCAAGTCCGGCCAGTTGCCGCTGCACGTGTGGCTACCGGACGCGATGGAAGGCCCCACGCCGGTGAGCGCGCTCATCCACGCGGCCACGATGGTGGCGGCCGGCGTGTTCCTTGTGGCGCGCGCGATGCCGATGTTCGTCGATGGCGGCACGTTGCCGGTGGTGGCTTGGGTGGGCGCTCTCACCGCGATTGTTGCTGCATTCATCGCGCTTGGGCAATATGACATCAAACGCATTCTTGCGTACTCCACTGTGAGCCAGCTCGGGCTGATGATGGTTGGGCTCGGCGTGGGTGGCGTGGCGATTGGGATGTTTCATTTGCTGACGCACGCGTTTTTCAAGGCGCTGCTTTTTCTTGGTGCGGGCAGCATCATTCACGGTTGCCACGAGGAACAGGACATCCGCAAAATGGGCGGCGTGTGGAAATCAATGCGCGTGACGTCCATCGCCTATTTGTGCGGCACGGCGGCGCTTGTGGCGTTTCCGTTCACGAGCGGATTTTTCAGCAAAGACGAAATCCTCGCGGGCGCGTGGGCGGCCAATCGCCCCATCTTTTGGATCGCCGCCTTCGCTTCGCTGCTCACTGCAATTTACATGACGCGCCAGTGTTTGTACGTCTTCACCGGCGCGCATCGCGGCGAACACGAGCCGCACGAAAGCCCCAAAGTAATGACCGTGCCGCTCGTCATCCTCGCCGTGGCCGCGCTGGGTTTGGGCGCGGTGGCGCACGAAACCATTTTTGAAAAACTGCCGGGCACGGCGTTCCCGCACGAAACCATCATCATCGTTGTGAGCGTCGCCGTGGCACTCGGCGGAATCCTGATTGGCTGGCTGCTGTACGGCGGGCGCGAGTTGGGCGAAGCGCCTGATCCGCTGGCGATTGCGCCGCTGCGCGAAAAATTATGGTTCGATGAATTGTACGCCGCCACCGTGGGCCGTCTTTGGAACTTGATGGCCATCATTTGGGAACAGCTCAATGAGTTGCTACTTTTCGCGCGCGATATGGTCGTGGCGTTGGCGCGCGCGCTCAGCAGCGCGGTGGCCATTGGCGGTGACCGGCGGTTCATTGACACCTTTGCCTTTGATGGCTTGTGCGAAAAACTCCGCGACTGCGGCTGGGCGGTCACGCGGCCGCAAAGTGGCTTTTTGCCAAGCTACCTCCGGCTCATCGCCTTTGGCGCGGTGGCGCTGGGGCTGCTCTTGATTTGGATGACATGATTACCGCGCTCACATTAGCACCGATTGCGGCGGCGATTTTGATGTTCGCCCTGCCGGAAGCGCGTGCGCGGATGGTCGCGCTCGGTGGCGCGTTGGTGTCTCTGGCGCTGACGGTGTTTATGCTCACGCGGTTTAATCTCGCGGACACCGGCATCCAGTTTCAGGAAAAATTCAATTGGATTCCCGCGCTTGGCATTGACTACTTCGTCGGCCTCGATGGCCTGAACGCGCTGGTGCTTTTGCTCGCCGCGTTGCTCGCGCCTATCGTCGTACTGGCGTCTTGGAAACACACTGACCGGCCGCGCACGTATTTTGCGTTGATGTGCCTGCAATTCACGGGGTTGTTCGGCACGTTCACGGCGCTGAATTTTTTCCATTGGTTTCTCTATTGGGAACTGGCTTTGGTGCCGGCGTTTTTCCTCATCAAACTTTTTGGCACGGGTGAAGAGCGCCATCGTGCGGCCCTGAACTTTTTCCTGTTCACCGTGGTTGGCAGTGTGGCGATGCTGTTGGGATTCCTGTTCATTTATCAGCAAACGAAGACTTTCGATTTTATCACGCTCGCCGGAATGGGCGTGGATGTTAGCCCGTGGATTTTCTGTGCGGTACTCGCGGGCTTGTGGGTAAAAGTGCCGATGGCGCCACTGCACATTTGGCAGGCACCCGCGTATGCTGCCGCGCCCGCGCCGGTGGCGATGCTGCTCACGGGCGTGATGAGCAAAATGGGCGTGTACGGTTTTCTGCGATTGGTGGTGCCGATTTTCCCCGACCATTTGGAGAACTACGCCACGGCGCTGATGGCCTTTGCGTTGGTGACGATTTTGTGGGGCGCATTCCTCGCGCTTCGGCAAACGGATATCAAACGGATGCTGGCATTTTCATCGCTCAATCACGTGGCCTTTTGCGTGCTGGCGGTGGGCGCGATTGGGCTGGCGGCGGATGGCACAAAAATCGATGTGCGCGCATTGGTCACGCAGGGAATTATACTGCAAATGTTCGCGCACGGCATAGCGGCGGCGGGGTTATTTTATCTCGTGGGCTTGCTGGAAGAACGCGCTGGCTCGCGCGGCTTGGGCGACTTTGGCGGGCTGAGCTCGGTGACGCCCCGATTGGCGGCGGCGTTTTTTGTGCTTACTTTTTGTTCGTTGGGCCTGCCGTTTATGGCGGGATTTGCGGCGGAGTTTTTGATTTTCAGTGGCAGCTTTGCCGTGGCTCCGGGCATCACGGCGGTGGCCACGCTGGGGCTTTTGGCGACGGCGGTTTTTTTGCTGACGATGCTGCAAAAAGTATTTACCGGCCCCACGCCCGAACGCCATCGCGCGATGCCGGATTTGTCCTTGATGGAAACGCTCATTTTAATCCCGCTGCTCATCCTTGTTTTTTGGGTG
>CAUZWB010000130.1:0-6344 GCA_963583525.1 Verrucomicrobiia bacterium
ATGGTTCATGGTGCGAGTGATGAACTGGGCGATAACGTCGCCAAGGACGTAGTTACCGTCCACGATTTTCAGGCAACGATTCTGCATCTTCTGGGAATTGATCACGAGCGCCTGACCTATCGTCACGCCGGTCGCAACTTCCGCCTCACCGACGTGCACGGCAACGTGGTGAAGCCAATTCTGGCGTAGACTCGACAAAGGGATGTAGTTCGTTCATCATCCCCACGTTATGACCACCTTACGAATATTGGCGGTAGCCATGGTGTGCAGCGCCGGCTTCAACGCTTTTTCCGCAGCCAAACCCAAGACTGATTATCGCGATGAAAACATGATCACGCACGGGCCGATCTTGGGACGGCTCAGCAGCACGGGCGTGGGTGTATGGGCGCGCACATTGCGGACGGGGGAATTTGTGGTGCTGTATGGGACGGATCCAAAAAGACTGGATCAGACTACTGGGCCGGTAAAGACACAGCTGGCGCGCGATAACACCGGTTGGGTTCACGTAAAGGGATTGAAGTCGAATACGAAGTACTATTACGAGCTGGGAATCCAGGGCTCACACGGTCGTTCGGGTCGCAGGGGGTCGTTTCGCACACTGCCGGATACCAAAAATTATGTAGACCCGAAACACAATCCGCGCGGGCTCTTCAATTTCAAGTTTGAGTTTGCCTGCGGCAACAACCAGAATCCGAAACACAGTAGCGGCCCGACGTTGCCAACATTTCGCACGATGTTGCGCGAAATTTCCGATGACATTGACTTTGCCATTCTCAATGGCGACTGGCTGTACGAGGTGCGCCGTGGCTATACGCCGGAGCAGTGGCTCAATCAGGTGAACGTGCCGAAGAGTAAGCTGCCGGATCTGGTGAAGGTTGCGCCCACGATCACAGGCGTGTGGGAGAACTACAAATTTTTCCTAGACCAAGGGATGCCTCTGCAACAGTGGCACCGCAAGGTGCCGTCTTTTTTCACTTATGACGATCACGAGTGTCTCAACGATATTTGGGGCGCGGGCTCTCCGGGCCTGCGCGATCGGCGCGCGGTCTTTCGCGATATTGGGGTGCAGGCCTGGTATGATTATCTTGGCTGGGCAAATCCCGTGAGCTTCAAGTCCAACATCCATTTTAGTACTGGCAAAATGAAGGCCCGAAGCGATGTGCTCATCGATGAAAGTGCTGATTTCACCAAGCTGAATCTCAAAGACCACAACAATCTGCATGTTCATTGGGGCACCAAGAGCGCCGGCGTGAATGACACCGCGCTGGATGATCTTAATGACGGGGTGCCGAATGCTCAGGTGTATCGAATTGAGAAGGTACTTGGCCCGCACCAGCTGCGTGTGTGGCCGGAGGCCAAGGCTGATGGTGCGGTTAATTATTCCATTGGCAAACGGTCGTACTACAAGATGCGCGTCAGCAACTGTGATTTTTTTGTGTGCGACACGCGCGGACAACGTCAGATGCATGACACCAAGGATCCCTTCAAGAAAGTTTCAATGTTGGGGCAGGTGCAGCGCGACTGGTTGATCAATGGCGTGAAGAAATCTGACGCCGACTTTATCTTCGTAGTGTCCAGCGTGAACTTTATGGTGCCGCATGTCGGCGGCGGTGCAGTGCGAACCTCGAACAAGGACGATGCCTGGACGGTCTTCTACGATGAACGCGAGAAACTCATCAACACGTTCGATGAGCTCAAGCGTCCGGTGTTCATTTTGACCGGTGACCTGCACAATAGTTTTGCCATCCGGATCACGGACAACGTATATGAGTTTGCCTCCGGACCGCACAACTCTAACAACCACTGGGCCAGTGACGAAGGGGGGCGCCCGGCGAATGGCAAGTTCAAGTACGGCCCGCGCGAGGTGGATATTCTGTGGTCGACCTTTTTCCTGACCGACGTGCCACGCACAGAGTTGAAGCATCCTGGCTACTGCGTGGTGCAGGTGAATAATGTATTCAACAATCCGAAAGTATTCGGTCGCGCGGGCCAGCCCGACCAAGAACGCTGGGTGGCCTTCCCGCGTCCGCAGGTGGTCTTCCAATACTACGACGGCCTGACCGGAAAACTGAGGTATGCTCAGGCTATCCGGACTACGGAGAGGCCAATAAAAAATAACTAAAAATAACCTCATGAACTTATTACGTGTCTATATTTCGGTTCTTTTCTGTACAATTGTAGTCACCTCCAAGGCGTATGATTCGGACCGTTTCGAGCGTGAGGTGCTAGTCACGAGTAGTCGCGATGCAATCCAGTTCGAGGTGCTCGCCAATGGTGACATTGTGTTTGTGGAGTTTGCCGGAGGAGTGAAACGCTGGGATGCAAAGAGTGGTGCCGTGACAACATTGGGTTACGTGCCAACTTTTGCGAAAGGAGAGGTGGGGCTGCTTGGGTTTGCGGTGTCGCCGGACTTTTTGAAGAATGGACATCTCTTTACGCTTCATTGTCCAAAGTCAAAACAAGATACCATGCGGGTGAGCCGGTTTGTGGTAAAGGGCGCTAAACTTGATGTAGCAGGAGAGGAAGTGCTGCTCGATTGGCCTTATGATGATGAACACATTTTTCACATGGGCGGCGCGGTGTTCATGGACGGTCGCGGATATCTTTACATCGGCAACGGCGACAACTGCCACTGGAACCCGGGGCTGCCGCTGGACTTGCGGCCGGGCCGGAAGAGTTGGGACGCGCTGCGGTCGGCGGGCAACTCGCAGGATTTGCGCGGCAAAATTTTGCGCATCAAGCCGAAGGCCGAGGGCGGCTACACGATTCCCAAGGGTAATTTGTTCAAAAACGCGAAGGTCGGCCGGCTGGAGATTTATGCGATGGGAGTGCGCAATCCGTTTCGGATGACTGTGGATGACACGACGGGCACGCTGTACTTCGGCGACGTGGGACCGAACGTGAAGCCGGAGCTGAAAGTGTCGCCGCTGGGCTACGATGAAATCAACGCTGCGCCGCGCCCTGGCAATTTCGGCTGGCCGCTTTTCGTCGGCGCAAACGAGCCGCTGCCAATTTATGATTTTGATAAAAATAAAACCATTCGCACATATGATCCAAAAGCGCCGGAGAATCCTTCGCCGAACAACACCGGCCTGAAAAAACTGCCGCCTGCGTTGCCGCCGCTGATTTGGTACGACAACCCGAAGTCCGCGCGCTTTCCAACGCTGGGCATCGGTGGGCGCTCCATCATGGCCGGGCCGGTTTATCATTTCGACCAGTACCGCGGCTCGCCGGTGCGACTGCCCAAAGCGCTCGACGGGCGGCTGTTCATTTACGAGTGGATGCGTAACTGGATTCAAACGGCCGACCTAGCGACACCCGGCCCGACGGTGGAGCCTTTCGTGCCGGATTGGAACCTGCGCCGACCCATCGACATGAAGCTCGGCCCGGACGGCGCGCTGTACCTGATCGAGTACGGCGACAAGTGGTGGGAAAATACCGACAGCCGAATCTCGCGCATCGTGTATCGCCGCGGCAACCGCGCCCCCAAGGCGGTCATCGCCGCCAGCGTGACTGGCGGCAAACATCCTTTACGCGTCACGCTCGACGCATGCAACTCCAGCGACGCGGATGGCGACGCGCTGAAATTCACTTGGAGCAACGGCAAGGCCGGCGTGAAAACGGAGATGTCTTTTGACAAGCCGGGCACCTATGAGGTGGCACTGAAAACGACCGACCCGAGCGGCGCGCAAGACACCGCCACGCAAACCATCCACGTCGGCAACGCGCGGCCGGTGGTGCGGTTTGCCTCGCCGGCGAATGGCTCGTTTTTCGACTGGAAGGAAAAAATCAAGTACACGATTGAAGTGAAGGACGCCGAGACGCCGAAGGTGGACGCCAATTTCGTGTCGCTGCAGGGCGAGTTTCGGGGGCGGCGTTTCCTGACCGACGTGGACGCGGAAATCACCAACCCCGGCCTGGCGTTGATGCGCAAGAGCACCTGCTTTGCCTGCCATATTTCCGATGCCGTCTCGGCGGGGCCCTCCTATGAAATGGTCGCCAAAAAATATGCGAGCGACCCCGGCGCGCGCGAGCAGTTGGCTAAGAAAATTCTGACCGGCGGCGCGGGCGTATGGGGCCAGATGCCGATGGTGCCGCACCCGCAGCACACGATTGAGCAAGCGCGGCTGATGGTTGATTGGGTTTTGTCGCTGGCCAACGACACCGCGAGCACGCCGCGCCGCGGCACCGCCGGCGTGTACACCGCCCCCATCGGGCCGACCGGCCGCACGAGGGAAGGGGTGCTGCTGCTCACCGCCGGCTTCACCGATGCCGGCGCGGAAGGCGCGCAGCCCCTGCGCGGCGAGGCGTCGATCGTCCTGCACTCACGCCGCAAAAAAGCCGCGCTCTACGACGTGAACCATGGCATGCAATACGTGGAAGGCGCCGCGGCGGAATTCGACCTCGTCGGTCTGTTTGAAAATGGCGACCACATTATTTTCCGTGACCTGAATTTGACCGGCATTAGAAAAATCCATGTACGGGCCGGCAGCCTGACGAAAGCGCCCTCCCGAATCGAGCTGCGCCAAGCCACCCCCAAGGGCCGCCTACTCGCGGTCGTAAACGTAAAACCCACCGGACAAGGCAATTTCATCGAAATCTCCGCGCCGTTGAAACATACCCCCGCCCTCACCGACGTTTGTGTGGTGGCCAAAACCCAAGGAACCCTTGGTCTCAACTGGATTGAGTTTCAAAAATAAAATGAGTCGGCGAGCTGCTGGCAGTCGTGGTGGGGTTGAACTGTGCGGCGGGGGAGGATTTGTCCAAGCCACCGAAGGGGTACAAGAATCGGACGGTCGTGCTGGCGGCCATCACCACACCATGCCCTCGCCGCCCACCTCAAGAGCCTGAAAATCCCGCACGAGTTCGGTCGACTGCCCGGCGGACCGCACTCGATGGATCGCTTTTTCGCCCGCCATCTTCCGCTGCCGATGAAATAGCCCGCAGCGGCTTTTCCTTGTGTCGCGCGGGGTTGCACGGGATGATTCCCTCAACCATGAAACGCGTTTTTCTCCTTGCTGTTTTTCTCGTCGCTGTGTCTGTGCATGCGGCCAAACCGAACATCGTTTTTATAATGGCCGACGATTTGGGCTACGGCGATGTGCAGGCATCGAATCCGAAATCGAAAATTCCCACACCGCATCTCAATCGGTTGGCAAAGGAGGGGATGACGTTTACCGACGCGCACAGTCCTTCGGCGGTTTGCACGCCCACGCGCTACGGTGTTATCACGGGGCGGTATTGCTGGCGGTCACGGATGAAGCGTGGGGTGCTGGGCGGGTACAGCGCGCCGCTCATTGAAAAAGACCGGCCGACGGTGGGTTCGGTTTTGCAAAGCGCGGGCTACCACACGGCGGCGATTGGCAAGTGGCATCTCGGGATGAATATGACGCGGCGCGCGGGCGGCAAGCCGGGGAAGGATCGCTGGGATGGCGATGGCAACGTGGACTTCACCAAGCCCATCGCGGATAGCCCTGTCACGCGCGGCTTTCACGAGTACTTTGGCGTGAGCGCGTCACTGGATATGGCGCCGTATGTGTGGATTGAAAATGATCACTTTGCGAAGGCACCGACGATTCAACAGGCGGCGGTGAAGTTCCCCGCCTTCATTCGCAAAGGCCCGCGCTCGGATGACTTTGAATTTGAAAAAGGCCTCGATGTGTTGGCCGCGCGTGCGGCAGGATTTCTTGAGCGGATGGCGAAGGAGAAAAAAACTTTCTTCCTCTATCTTCCATTGACCGGCCCGCACAAGCCGGTGACGCCGCATCCGCGTTTCAAAGGCAAGACCGGCCTCGGGCCGTATGGAGATTTTGTGATGAACGTGGACGACACGGTCGGTCAAGTGCTCAAGGCGCTGGACGAAACCAAGCTTGCCGAAAACACGCTCGTCATTTTCACCAGCGACAACGGGTCGTTTATGTATCGCATTGACGACGAGCCCGACCACGTCACTGAACCGGGCAAGCAACAATACAACTCCAAACACCACACCGCTAACGGCCCGTGGCGTGGCACCAAAGCGGATGTTTGGGAGGGCGGCCATCACGTGCCATTCTTCGTGCGTTGGCCCGGCAAGGTGAAGGCGGGCAGTCAATGCGCGCGCGTCATCACTCACACAGACCTCTTTGCCACCGCGGCCGCCGTCGCGGGCGCGAAGATTCCCAAGGGCGCGGCGGCCGACAGTTTCAGTTATTTGCCGTTGTTGCTGGGCGATGAGAAAAATTATTTGCGGCCGCCGGTGATTCATCACTCCGCCGCAGGCATGTTTGCCATCCGCGAGGGCGACTGGAAACTGATCCTCGGTAATGGCTCCGGCGGTCGCCAACAACCGCGCGGAAAATCAT
>CAUZWB010000131.1:0-6340 GCA_963583525.1 Verrucomicrobiia bacterium
CGCCAAAAAACCCAAGCGCCCCGCAGCAAAGGCCGCAATGGTCAGCTTCGGCGTGCCCAAGACGATGGATCCCACCGGCAAGGCGCTCACCGTTTCCGCGTGGGTCAACGCCAAGCGTCCTAGCGGAGTCATCCTCGCCCACGGCGGCCCCGCCAATGGCTTCGCGCTGGTGATGCAACGCGGCACGCCGGCATTTCTCATTCGCGCCGAAGACAAACTCGCCAGCGTCACCGCCCGTGGCAAGTTCGGCGGGCGATGGGTACACGTTACCGGCGTGCTCGATGCCAACAAACAAATGCACATTTATATCAACGGCCAACCCGTCGGCCATGGCAAAGCCACCGGTCTCATTGCCAGCACGCCGTTGCAAGGCCTCGAAATCGGCTCCGACGACGGCAGCCCCGTGGGCACCTATCGCAGCCCGAACACCCTCACCGGCATTATCGACAACGTGCGAATTTATCATCGCGCCCTGAGCGATAACGAAGTCGCCTCACTCCACGCCGGCAAAGCCCCCGCCAAAGATCCCGCACTGATGCTTGCCTGCGATTTTGAAAAAGGCAAAGCCACCGACGCCTCCGGCAAAAACCATCACGGCCAGTTGGTTGGCGCCCGATCCGTTTTGGGACGCGACGCAGCCAGCGGCCTCGCAATGCAATTCAAAGCCACCGCCGGTGCCGCCGCCGGCAGCGCAAGCGTGCCGTACGATTGGACGAAAGACCTCCCCATCCTCGTCCGCGCCATGGCAAAAGCCGGCGACACGCTTTATGTCATCGGCCCACCCGATCTCGTGGATGAAGAGGAGAGTTTTGTGAAACTCACCAAGGGCGATCCCAAGGTGCAGAAAATTCTCGCCCAACAAGAAGCCGCCCTCCAAGGCAAACAAGGCGCCCTCCTCCTCGTCATCGACGTGAAAACCGGCCTCACCAAAGCCACCCACAAACTCCCCGCCCTCCCCGTCTGGGACAGCCTCGCCGTGGCGAATGGGAAATTGTTTTACACCACTCAAACCGGTGAAGTCATCTGCTTGGGTGAATAAATTCACCCTCGCCATGCGTCCTAGAATCGGGTAGTTTACCAGAAGTTATGATTGATCTTTTTGGCAGTCGGGATAACAGGCACACGCACTGCGATGGGTTTTCGCGGCGCGATTTTTTGAAGGTCGGCGGCATGGCCGCGGGCGGGCTTTCGCTGGGGCAATTGCTCGAGGTGGAGGCGGCGCAAAAGACCGGCCGCTCGCACAAGGCGGTCATCAATATTTACCTTCCCGGCGGACCGTCGCATCTGGATTTCTTCGATCTCAAGCCCGAGGCCGGCAAGGAGATTCGCGGCGAGTTTCGGCCAATCAAAACCAACGTGCCCGGCATGGAGATTTGCGAGATGTTCCCGCGCCTCGCAAAGATGGCCGACCAGTACAGCATCATCCGCTCACTGGCCGATTCCGACGGCGCGCACGATTGTTTTCAGTGCATGACTGGCCGGCGACAGAGTGAGAAACGCAATGCGCCACACGGCGGCTGGCCAAGCTGGGGCTCATGGGTATCCAAGCTTCAGGGCTCACAGGCGGGCGTGCCCGCAAATCTTTCGCTGATGTATCCCACCGGCAACCGCACCTGGGGCGAGAGCGGCAACGGCGGCTTCACCGGCGCGGCCCATTCGCCGATGCAGCTCGTTCAGAAAAATCCAAACGCCAAGGCGCAGAGCCTCGCGCTGGAGGGGATCAGTCTTGATCGCTTGAATGACCGCAACCGGCTGCGCGGAGCCATTGACAAGTTCCGCGCCACCGCCGACGCCACCGGCCAACAGTCCGACCTCGATGCCTACAACGCGCAAGCACTCGGCATCCTGTCCAACAGCGGCCTCATGAACGCGTTGGATGTATCCAAGGAAGACCCGCGCATCGCCGAGCGTTACGGTGTGAATGACCCACGCTATCAGCGCGATGGTGCGCCAAAGATGATTCGCAATTTCCTCATCGCCCGCCGCCTTGTGGAGGCCGGTGCGCGCGTGGTGTCGCTGAACTACAGCCGCTGGGACTGGCATGGCGGCGACGGCATGAACTTCCCGCGTTCGCGACAGGAAATGCCACTGCTCGACCAAGGCCTCTCTGCGTTGCTAACCGACCTCAAGGAACGCGGGCTGAACAAGGATGTCGCCGTCGTGATGTGGGGCGAGTTCGGACGCACGCCGAAGATCAACAAGAACAACAGCCGCGACCACTGGCCGCGCGCCAACTTTGCCTTCATGGCTGGCGGCGGAATGAACCACGGTCAAATCATCGGCTCCACCGACAAGCACGGCAACGAGCCCAACGATCGACCGGTGAAATTTCAAGAAGTGTTCGCGACGCTCTATAATTGCCTTGGCATCAACACCGAGACCGCCACCGTCACCGACACTCAGGGCCGCCCGCATTACCTCGTGGACAGTAGCATCAAGCCCATCCACGAGTTGGTCGGCTAGATTTCGTCGTGAAACTCGTTGTTACAACTTTTGCTCTGGGTTTGGCCGCTATTGTTTTCTTCACTGGCTGCAACTCCCTACAATCCTCCTCTTCAAACGCCGTGCAGGTTTTCATCCTTGCCGGTCAATCCAACATGGAAGGACAAGGCGTTGTCGATCTCGATCACCCGAGCCACTACAACGGCGGCAAGGGGATTTTGAATCGCGTGATGGCCGATCCAAAAAACGCCGGACGCTACTCGCACTTGAAGGACGCCGAAGGCAAATGGACCGTGCGCGACGATGTCTTTGTGCGCTTCCGCAATCGTCAGGGCGTGATGGCAGGCGGGTTAACCATTGGGTTCACCGGCTACGGTTCGCAAAACAGCCGGCATCATATCGGGCCGGAACTGCAGATCGGCCATCAGCTTGGTGACAAAATAGAGGCGCCAGTGTTGCTGATCAAAACCGCGTGGGGCGGCAAAAGTTTGCACAAGGATTTTCGTCCGCCCAGCGCCGGCGGCGAGACGGGTGAGTATTACAAGAAAATGCTGACCGAGGTACGCGAGGGCTTGGCGAATGCCGCGACGGAGATTCCCGCACTGGCCGGCAAGGAACTGGAGATTGCCGGCTTCATTTGGTTCCAAGGCTGGAATGACATGTTCGATCAGGAGGCTCTTGCGGATTACGAGGCCAATCTCGTGCACCTTATCAAAGACGTACGCGCCGAGTTCAAGCAGCCGAGGCTGCCGGTGATCATCGGCGAACTCGGCAACGGCGGCCCTCAAGCTGGAGCCAACATGTTGGCCATCCGCGCCGCGCAAAAGGCTGCGGCGGAACGGAAGGAACTTCGAGGCAATGTGAAGTTTGTCCCCACCACCGCCTTCGCGCGGCCCAAGGAGCAATCGCCCAACGTCGGCCACGGGCATCACTGGTTCGGCAATGCGGAGAGTTATTTTTTAATTGGCGATGCGCTCGGCAAGGCGATGGTCGACTTGCGGCGCTGATTTCCATTTGCCGCGCGGCGATTTTCAGGCAAACTGACCGCATGAACCGCATTCTCTGTTTATTATTTACGGCTGTGCTTTGCGGTGCCGCCGAGCCGACCTCCAAGTCCAACGAAAATCTCAAGCGCATTCTCAAGCGCTACCCCGCTGCTGATGCCAACAAGGACGGCGTCCTCACGCTCGCCGAGGCGAAGACCTTCCAAAAAATCCGGCGCGAGCGCGAGGTCAACCGGCCCGTGCTCAAGCCCACCAACGCGGACATCGCCTACGGCACGCACGCGCGGCACAAGCTCGACCTGTGGCTTGTGGAACGCGATGGCCCCACGCCGCTCTTGATTTGCATCCACGGCGGAGGCTTTCGCGCGGGCGACAAGAGCAGCTACCGGCGGCAGGTGAACCTCATCAAGCGCATGCACGCCGCGGGCATCTCGGTGGCAGCCATCAACTACCGCTTCACCGAAGGCGGCAAAAATCCACTGCCCATCGCCATGCACGACTCGGGCCGTGCGCTGCAGTTCCTGCGGCATCACGCAAAAAAGTACAACCTCGACAAGACCCGCTTTGCCGCCACTGGCGGTTCCGCTGGCGCGTGCATCCTCATGTGGCTCGGCTTCCACGATGACCTCGCCGATCCGGACAACGCTGATCCCGTCAAACGCGAGTCCACCCGCCTCATCGCCCTCGCTCCCAGCGGCGGCCAGCCGACCCTCAGCCCCGTCACTTTTCGCAAATGGTTTGGCGTAAAAAATCTCACTCCGCATCCCGCCATGCGCGCCATCTACGGCCTGCCCGGCGAGGGCTCCATCAAAAACTGGACACCGCAACTCACCGAACGCGCCCGCATCAGTTCCCCCATCACCTACCTCACGCGCGACGACCCGCCCTGTTACCAAACCTACGGCTCGGCCGACACGCTGGTCACAAAAAAAACCAAGCCCAACGAGTGGGTGCACCACCCGCGACTCGGCATCAAGCTCAAGGAGGCCATGGACAAACTCGACATCGAGTGCCACGTGCAATACAAGGGCGGCCGACCCATCCCGGCTTACCGTGGCGTGAACGATTTTTTGGTGAAAAAACTTACGGGCAAGTGATATGAAAATGTTTTTAAATAGTGAATGGGCCGAGCGCGATGCTCGGATTGATGTGGTCAATCCTTTCAACGGCGAGGCGTTTGACACGGTGCCGGAGGCGACGACTGCGGATGTGACGGCGGCCGTCGATGGCCTCGTTGAGGGCGCGAAGGTTATGCGCGCGATGACAGCGCTGGAGCGTTGCGAAATATTGCGCAAAGCGGCCACGTTGATGCGCGCACGGGTGGATGAAATCGGCACGCTTATATCGACCGAGGAAGGCAAAATCCTTGCCGAGGGCAAGCTGGAGGTATCGCGCGCGGCGGAAACGATTGACCTTTCCGCCGACGAGGCCCGGCGCCTCACCGGCGAGGTGTTGCCGCTCGATGCCGCGCCCGGTGGTGCGGGCAAGCTCGGGTTCACCCTGCGCGTGCCCGTCGGCATTGTCGCGGCCATCACGCCGTTTAATTTTCCGCTCAACCTCGTGGCACACAAGGTCGGCCCGGCCATTGCGGGCGGCAATGCCGTGCTCATCAAGCCCGCCACCGACACGCCACTCTCAGCCTTGAAGCTCGTGGAGATTCTGCTCGAGGCCGGCCTGCCCGCCGAGGCCATTGCCTGCCTCACCGGCCCGGGCAGTTCCATTGGCGCGACGATTTGCGGCGATGATCGGATTCGCAAAATCACGTTCACCGGCAGCGCCGAGGTGGGCAAAGCCATCTGCCGCGCCGCCGGGCTCAAGCGCGTGACGATGGAGCTCGGCTCCAACAGCCCGCTCATTGTGCTCGATGACGCCGACCTCGCGAAGGTTGCCACCGCCACCGTCGCCACCGGTTTTGCCAATGCCGGCCAGGTTTGCATCTCCTGCCAACGTGTCATCGCCACGCCGGGCATTCACGATAATCTGCTCGATGAACTCCAGCCGCTCGTCGCCGGTCTCACTGCGGGAGATCAGTTAAATGAAAACACAAACGTTGGCCCGCTCGTGCGCGAGGGCGATGCCGCGCGCGTGGCCGAATGGATCGGCGCTGCCGCCACCAACGGCGCGCGCCTCCTCTGCGGCGGCGAACGCGAGGGGTCGGTTGTCCAGCCCGCACTGCTCGCCGATGTCAGCCCCGACATGCGCCTGAGCTGCGACGAACTCTTCGGCCCCGCCGTCGGCGTCACCCGCGCGGCGAACATCGATGAGGCCATCGCGCTCGCCAACGATACCCCCTACGGCCTCAGCGCCGGGATCTTCACCGAGAACCTCGATGCCGCCCTGCGGTTTGCGCGCGAGGTGGAAAGCGGCAACCTGCACATCAACTGGGGCCCGATGTGGCGCGCCGACCTCATGCCCTACGGCGGGCTCAAGGACAGCGGTCTCGGCAAAGAAGGCCCCAAGTACGCCATCGAGGAAATGACCGAAACCAAGATGGTGGTCATTCACGGGTAGTTTTTCATCAAAAAGAGTGGGATGTGTTTTGGGAATCGAACCCAACGAACATCAAATCCCCCGTTTTCTGGGGAAATACGGCTATCACACTGATCACTCAGAAAACACTGAGAGACCCAATTCTCCCAATGTTCTCCCTATGTCTCAGTGCTGTTGTGGTGTGGGGATTCTTCGTTTCTATGAATCTCAGTGTTTCTCGTGGGAATTTTGGAGAACAGTGAGATTGAGATGAGGATCCTCTGAGCTTCTCTGAATTAGGATGGTGGGGTAGGGTTCTCTCAGCAATGAAAGTACTTATTCTAATTATCGTAGGTTTGTTGGTTGTGGGGTGTCTCAAACAGGTGCAAACCAATACTAACGATTCAACACCGACCACAAAGCCT
>CAUZWB010000132.1:0-6322 GCA_963583525.1 Verrucomicrobiia bacterium
GTCACCGCTGCAATGACCAATAGCGCGGCCATTAGGGCCATCACGATATAAAATTCAGCGGAAAATTTCCTGCGCGGTGAGGCGGCGGTTTTGCGGCCGGTGGGGCGAGCGGTGGCGGGCGGAGGTGTAATGAAGAGCGGTTGCGTGGCGGCGACCGGATCCACGGCGTGGGCGATGGCGCGGATGGAGGCGGGGCGTTTGCTCGGATCTTTTTCGAGGCAATTGATGATGAGCTGCGCGATGGGTTCGGGGGTATCGCTTTCGATTTGTTTTTCGCGCAAGCGCGCGGCGATGGGTTGAGGGGGCACGGCTTGAACTTGGTGGCTGAGGTCGCCGGTGTGGAAGGGGGGCTCGCCGGTGAGCAGTTCGTAAAGGGTGGAGCCGAGGGCGTAAAGGTCATCGGCCACGGCGGGGAGTTCGCCGTCCATTTGTTGGGGGCTCATGAAGGTGACGGTGCCGCGGGTGTCGCGTTGGCCGAGGAGTTCCACGTAAGCATCGGCAAGGGAGGCGGAGATGCCGAAGTCGGCAAGCTTCACGCGGCCGGTGAGGTCGATGAGAATGTTGGCGGGCTTGAGGTCGCGATGGATGAGCTGCACACCGTGGGCGTGATCGAGCGCGCTGCAAAGTTGGAGCAGGATGGGGCGCAGTTCGGGCCAGCGGTAAATTTCATTTTCCTTTTGCTGGCGCAATGTGTGGAGGGACGCGCCTTCCACAAATTCCATTACCAGAAAAGGCGCTTCGGTTGAGCTCTCATAGATGTCGTAAAGTTGGACGATGTTTTGGTGGGTGAGCTGGCGGTTGGCGGCGGCTTCTTTGCGCAGCTCGGCGATGAGGGTGGGGTCTTGCGCGAGATGCGGCTGGAGGAACTTGAGCGCCACGGTGTCGCCAAGGCGTTCATCGCGCGCGAGCCACACGCGGCAAGTGCCGCCGGCGGCAAGCATCCAGCGCAACGTGTAACGGCCGGCGCCAACGAGTTGGCCGGGGACCAGTTCGGGCGGTTGCGGTGTTTGGGGCGATTGCGGCGCAGTGGGAATCACGGGGGAAGTTCTATTTGAGGATTGCCTTTTTGCCAATTTATTTGCGAAGAAAAAGGGGCGGCGATATTCAACGGTATGCAAATCAGCTATCAATATCAGGGCAAGTGGCACATCAAACAGCTCTCGGCTGAAGTGGTGACGGTGGGGCGACCAAATAATCGCGAGGGCATTCACATCGACCTCAGCCCGGATACCACCGTAAGCCGGCTGCACGCACGGGTGTGGCTAGAAAATAGCGTGTGCTGGCTGGAGGACCTAGGCAGCCGCTACGGCACGCAAGTGAATGGCGCGCAAATCACCGGCCGCGTGCAGTTGCAAGCGGGCGATTTGGTGGAGATTGGGGAAACAACCTTGCGGGTGGACCCGAGTCCGGAGGGTTGATAGTTGGTGGTTGATGGGGATGTAGTCCGGGCCGGTGGTCCGGGTAGGGCGGTTTCTCCGAAATTGCCGCGGTGCGCTGGGACAGCGCGCCCTACCAAAACCTTGGCGTCTTAGCGCCTTGGCGGTTCAAAGCACCCCCGCATTCGCGATCGAAGGAGGTAAAAAGTGCCGATTGGCCGTTTTTTCCGGCAAAAAGGGCTGAGTTAATTTTGGCCATTTTTCTGTTTTTCTCTGAATAATTCACTTTTGAGAGCTTGCATTTCGGTTATTTTCTTCATTTTCCCTTAAAACTTCCATTTTATTGCAACAGTCGGCTTATCCACAAAGTTGGCACGGGCATTGCTTTGTTACCTCCGAAAACAACTGTCGCTATGTTGACTATCGAAAATAAAAGTACAGAGGTCGCGCCCCAGGCGGAAGCCAGCGCCGAGATTAGTGGGCTTGACCTGTACTTCGCCTCTGGACTGCTCGGGTTTGAGCTCAATAAAGATTTTGAGCTGATTACAGACCCTGAGTTAGCACCATACCAGTGGCTTAGGGGCAAGGATGCCGACCAGTCATTTCTAGTCATCCCCCCCGGCTACGTGGTCGAACACTACAGCATCGAGTTGGCCGATGAAGATGTAGCCCTGATTGGGCTAGAAAACTCCGAGGATGCCGTGGTGCTAAATATCGCCACATATCACGCGGATGAAACTGTAACCGTGAACCTCAAGGGCCCCATTGTGTACAACAAAAGCACACAGAAGGCTCGCCAGGTGGTGCCGCGTAATGCGGCTGAGCTAAGCCTCGCCCACCCGATGGGGAACTGACGAAGCGAACCGTGAAAGGAAAAGATTCCCATGTTAGTGCTATCGAGAAAAACGAACGAAAGCATTATTATCAACGGAAATATAACGGTGAGCGTGCTGCGTGTGGACAATGATAACGTCCGAATCGGAGTGGAAGCCCCGTTAGAAATCCCGGTAATGCGAAAAGAAATCTACGAAGAAATTAAATCGAACAACGAACAGGCCGCCGGATCGGCCAAGCAAAGAGTCAAACAACTCGTAAACAACTAGACAATTAGAAAACAATTAAATCCCGGTTAGAACGGAATTTAACCCACAACCAAGAACAACCAAACAGAAGGAACGAACCATGGTTATTAATACTAACGTTGAGGCCCAAAGAACGGCCAACAACTTAAACACAAGCCAGACCAACCTGGCCAAATCACTGAGCCGACTCAGTTCGGGCTCCAGAATTGTTAACCCGTCTGATGATGCCGCCGGCTTGGCGGTGAGTTCACGGTTGCGAGCGCAGATTAAGCGCCTTGACTCCGCGCTCTCCAATGTCATCAACGCCGTCTCGTTTACCCAAACCCAGGACGGTTTTATGAAGACGGTGGATAAGGCCTTTCGTCGTATGGGCGAGCTAGCGATGCTTGCACGGGACGAAACCAAATCCTCCCAGGATCGCGCGCTCTATGACCAGGAGTTTCAGCAGTTGAAGGATTATGTCATCGACTCCACGTCGAAGGAGTTCAACTCCGTGCCCCTCTTCGATGGTGAAGCCATTGCGGTGACCATTGACTCGGAGGGTGACACCTTTGATATGTCCGGCATTGATATGACCGCCGCGAAATATGCGGACGCGTTGTTCATTGGTGATGAGATTAATGATACCACTGGCGCAATTACGACCGGTATCTATACCGCGGGGACAGCCCATGGTTTGTCCGCTGGCGACGTTGTCAGGCTCAATCCCGCCGACGGTGCTGACAATGCTGTTGTACCCGCCCTTGCCGGGGCCACGGATTATTATGTGAAGGTAATAGATGCTACAACATTCACCCTTCACCCCACTGCCGCGGACGCCGCGCTGGCCACACCCCTCGCCACGGTAATCCCCACCACCAGTGGAGCGGTTGATTTCGTCAATCATACCAACCGCGTAAACATCACAACTGCCGCTGAGTCGGAGACGGCACTGGATAAGGTGAAGGACGCCATTTCCCGGGTGGCGCAGGATCGCGCGGCGCTGGGTGCGGTTCAATCACGTTTGAACTTCACCAACGAGCAGCTCTCGGTGACGAAGGAGAACTTGAGTTCTGCCATCAGCCGTATTGCCGATGTGGACGTGGCCGAAGAGGCCACTCAATACGCCCGCTACCAGATCCTGGTACAATCGGGTACACAAATGCTTACACAAGCCAACCAATTGCCCCAAGCGGCATTGCAACTCCTCCGTGGCAGCTAAAACGCCACTGAGGCAACCTTGAAGACATCGCCATGGACGGCACCGTCAACCAAGGAACTTGTTTGAAGTTGTCGGGTTTTACCGCTGGCCGCGGGGTTCGGAAACGAACCCCCGGCCAGTCGGTCTCTCCACCGGCTCATTCAGCGGTCTTTCCAAAAACCCTTTTCTCTGATAGCCTCCGCTCAAGGAGGCAAACGCTGGACACCCCATCCATTCTCATCATCGGCGGCGGCATTGTGGGCCTCGCCACTGCGCGGCAATTGCTGCGCCAACATCCCGGCGCGAAAGTCACCGTGCTGGAAAAAGAACCCGCGCCCGGCCAACACCAAACCGCCCACAACAGCGGCGTCCTCCACTGCGGACTTTATTACACCCCCGGCTCGCTCAAGGCGCGCCTCGCCGTCGAAGGCATCCGCGAGATGGCGGAATTTTGCGATGAACACAAAGTGCCGCACGAGATTTGTGGCAAACTCGTCGTAGCCACCAACACCGCCGAGGTGGCCCGAATGGAAAAACTTTTTGAACGCGGCCAAGCCAACGGCCTCGAAGGCATCGAGAAATTAAACCGCGACCAAATGCGCGAAATCGAGCCGCACGTCGGCGGCATCGCCGCCCTCAAAGTGCCCCAGGAAGGAATCGTCGATTACCCCGCAGTAATCGTGGCGCTGACGCAAGAAATCGAAAAAACAGGCGGAAAAGTCATCACCAACGCCCGCGCCACCCGTTTCCACGAAAGCGAACAATGGACCGTCGAAACCCCCGCCGGCGACTTCTCCGCCGATTGGATTATCAACTGCGCCGGACTCCACTGCGACCGCGTCAGCCAACTCGCCGGCCAAAAGCGCGACCTCCGCATCGTCCCCTTTCGCGGCGAATATTTCCGCCTCAAACCCGAATCGCAGCACCTCGTCCGCCATCTAATTTACCCCGTGCCCGATCCCGAATTTCCATTCCTCGGCGTCCACTTCACCCGCCTCATCAACGGCGGCATCGAAGCCGGCCCTAACGCCGTGCTCGCTTTTGCCCGCGAAGGCTATCGCAAAACAAATGTGAATCTCCGCGATCTCTTTGACGCCCTCACCTATTCCGGCCTGTGGCGGTTCGCATTCAAATATCCAAAAATGTGCGTGAACGAATTGCACGGTTCATTCAGCAAAAAATATTTCTGCAAGCAATTGCAAAAACTCGTGCCCGAAATCCAACCCTCCGATTTGGAATCCGGCGGCGCCGGCGTGCGCGCCCAGGCGATGTCCCCCGAAGGCGGACTCGTGCAGGATTTCCATTTCGCCCGCGGCACCCGCGCCCTGCACGTCCTCAACGCCCCCAGCCCCGCCGCCACCGCCTCCCTCGCCATCGGCACAGAAATAATCAACCAACTTGAATTCAACTAAAAACGAACTATGAAAATCCTTATCACTGGCGGCGCCGGCTATCTCGGCTCTGTTATGACCCCTCACCTCCTCGGCCTCGGCCACGAGGTGACTGTGTTGGACAATTTTTTGTTCCGCCAAAACAGCCTCGGCGATTGTTGCCATCACAACACCTTCAACATCGTCCGTGGCGACTGTCGCGACGCCGAAGTCGTCAAGCCGCTGCTCAAAGACGCCGACGTCATCATCCCCCTCGCCGCACTCGTGGGCGCGCCGTTGTGCAATGACGACAAAGCCGCCGCTGAAAGCGTGAACCACGGCGCGGTGAAACTCATTTGCAATCTCGCCAGCACCGATCAACGCATCATTATGCCCATCACCAACAGCGGCTACGGCGTGGGCGAAGAAGGCAAATTTTGCACCGAAGAAACCCCGCTCCGCCCTATCACGCTGTACGGAAAAACCAAAGTGGCCGCCGAAGCCGAAGTGCTCGCGCGCGATAATAGCGTCAGCTTCCGCCTCGCCACCGTCTTCGGAATGGCCCCGCGAATGCGCCTGGATTTGCTGGTGAACGACTTTGTTTACCGCGCCGTGAACGACCGCGCGCTGCTGATTTTTGAGGGGCATTTCAAGCGCAACTTCATACACGTGCGCGACATCGCCCGCGTCTTCCAGCACGCCATCGATAATTTCGACGCGATGAAAGGCAAGCCCTACAACGCCGGTCTCGAGGAAGCCAATCTCTCCAAGCTCGAACTGTGCGCCAAGATCCAAGAGCACCTGCCAAAGTTTGTGTACGTCGAGGCCGAAGTCGGCGAAGACCCCGACAAGCGCGATTACATCGTCTCCAACCAACGCCTACTCAGCACCGGTTTCAATACTGAATGGGATCTCGACCGTGGCATCACTGAATTGATCAAAGGCTACACCATCATCCGCAACACAATTTATTCCAACGTATAATGCCCGCGCCCGGGAACATCACCGCGCTCATTCTTGCTGGCGGCTTCGGCACGCGCGTGAAGGATTTGCTGGGCGATCTCCCCAAACCGATGGCGCCCGTCAACGGCAAACCCTTCGTCGAATGGATTATCCGCTGGCTCAAATCTCAAGGCGTTCGCGATGTGGTCATCTCCACCGGCTACGGATCTGAATATGTGGTGAACCATTTTTCTACGCAACCGGTTTCGGATATGAACGTGCAATGCGTAGCTGAATTGCAGCCGATGGGAACCGGCGGCGGCCTCGCCTACGCGGCCGCCCAATGCGGCGCTGCGCCACCCGCGTGGTTGG
>CAUZWB010000133.1:0-6311 GCA_963583525.1 Verrucomicrobiia bacterium
TCACCGTGGAGGTGATCGATCCCGACGCCGCCAAGGACAGCTTGAGCACCGTAAACGTTTTACTGAATGCCGGCACCACCAACGCAGTGGAGGTCACCTGCGTGTTGTCAACTCAGTTTGGCGACTTCAGCAATCTAGATCCCGGTGAGGTCGATCCTGCGCTGCGGATGGGGCGGTTTGTGGGGCAGGTGAAAATGCAGCTGGGCGGCGAAGGCAGCCCCATGAAACTGCCGCGCGCGTTGGGTGCAAACGCCGGGGTGATTGGCCGCGCGCGCCCGGCCGGTGCGGGGGAGGATGCGGAAGATGACAACTTGCTCGACACGGTGCTCAATGTGAATGGCCAGACCGTTTTGCAGGCGACCTATCAGGATGTGGTACGACCGAATAATATCCCCGCCGAGCTGGCGCATGAAGCGCGGCTGAGCACCGATGGGGCGGTGGGGATTACCGATGAGGGATACGATGAAGCCACCGAGCTGCTTCATATGGGCGAAAAATTATTTGTCCGGGTGCAGGATCCCGACCTCGATATCACTGACGAACGCGACACGGCAACCGTGATTATATCCAGTGAGAGCGGCGAAAAGGAATCCGTGAAACTGCAGGAAACCCTCAGCCACAGTGGTGTGTTTACAGGCTCGTTTGAACTCAAGGCGCGCGAGAAACCGACGGTTGCGAATTTCAGCGACATCGACAGGGAAATCGAATGCTTCTTCGGCGACACACTCACCGCCACCTATACCGACTCCGCCGCCGGCGTGGAGGTGGGCGAGGTTGTACTGAGTCTCGAGGTGCCCGTGGCGATTGGCACCGACGGCATCGTGACGGCCTTCAGCAAAATTTTCGGCAACCAACAGCTCGCCGTACAAACGCAGTTTCACATTGCCGAGAGTTACTTTGAGTTATTCAAAAACAATCTCAATCTCGAGCGCCCGGAGGAAAGTGATAAAGCACTCAAGGCCGGACGACGGGTGTTAAAGGAAATCATGGTGGATTATCCAAACCCAAAGTATCTCCCGCGCATAGCGTATTTGAGCGGTCAATTCTCGCAGGAACTCAAGGATTGGAATGAGGCAGCCAACAGCTACATCCTCATTGTGCGACAGCACCCCAACCACACGCTCGCTGCTGACGCGCAGTACAAGCTCGCCCAATGCTTCGAGGAAGCAGAGGATTTCGATCGCGCGCTGGAGGAATATGTCACCCTCGCGGCTACTTATCCGAAGAGCCCGCTGATTCCCAACGTGATGATTCGCATCAACGAATATTTTTACAAACGCGAAAACTTCACGATCGCAGCGAAAGTGGCGGAGAAATTCATGGACCGCTTCGGCGACCATGCCTTTGCGCCCAAGATGTGTTTTCGCTGGGGCCAATGCTATTACAAGAACGAGGCCTTCGCCAAGGCGGGCGGGGTGTTTGATTTGTTCGTGAAAAAATTCCCGGATGACGGCCTCAGTGCCCAGTCGATTTTCTGGGCCGGTGAAAGCTATCGCAGCGCGAACAATGTGCCCTTTGCCTTCCGCCGCTACAATCGCTGCCGCTGGGATTTCCCAGAAAGCGAGGCGGCCAAATACGCGCGTGGCCGGCTGGCCCTGCCGGAAATGCTGGCCCAATTCGAAGCTGAAGCCAATTCCATCGATAATGATAATTAAAGGCGTCGGCGGCTTTCCAAATTTAGTTTTTGAATCAAACCCATGCGAACACTCTTTGCCCAAGCCACCAACGCCGCTGGCACCAATGCCCCCTCAACTGAGCCTGCGCCACCTTCCGAAATCCCAGAGGCAACGGATCCCGTCACGGAGGCGGTGGTAGAGCCCTCCTGGTTTTCCGACTTGATCGATTCCGGCGCCATTGGGCTCCTGCTCGATGGCGGGTTTTTCATGTGGCCGATTCTGATCATGGCCATCCTCGCGCTGGCGGTCATTATCGAACGTTGGCGCAGTCTTAAAATGCTCGATACGGACAATGAATCCCTCCGCCAAGCCGTGCTGGACGATCTCACGAACGGCCGCATCGAAGATGCGCTGAAACGCTGCGATCGCGAACGCGGTCCCGTGGCCGCTATCCTTGCCAATGGGTTACGCAAATATTTCGTGCTCAGCCGGTTGAATTACGACCCCGCGCGACTGGAAGAACAAGTGGTCAAAAGCATGGAGGGCTACGGCGTGCATATCGTGGCGGCGTTGGAGCGGCATTTGCCGGTGCTCGCCATCGTTTCCAGCGTGGCGCCGATGTTGGGCTTTTTGGGGACAGTGCAGGGCATGATTGTGGCGTTCCACAATATCGTGGAGATGGATCAATCCGGCGGCGGCAACATCATTCAAGCCGCCGCCGCGGGCATCGAGGTGGCGCTGCTCACTACGTGCTTCGGGCTGATCGTCGGCATTCCGGCGTTCATAGCGTTCAACTACTTTTCCAGCGTTATCAATTCCTTCGTGCTCGAGGTGGAGGAGAGCGCCGCCGAATTAATGGAAGCGGTGACCTTGCAGCTTACGCTCAACGAGGGAGATAAATCTGGCAAATGAATTTGAAGCGCACAAAACTCTTGGTGGAACCGCCCGCGACCGCGACCAGTGACATCGCATTTATTCTCATCGTATTCTTCCTCGTATGCGCCTCGGTGGAGCCGGACAAAGGCCGCGCGCAGGTGCTGCCCAGAAGCGAGCCGGAAAAGGAAAAGGAGAAACAAAGCCAGACCATTGAGGTCGAACTCACGCGCACCGCGGTTATCCTCAATGGCAACCCGCTGACCGCTGAACGGTTTGCGCGCGCCATCGCCCTGAAGCTGGCGGACAAAACGCGTGATGAGGATAAAATTGTGGCTGTGAAGAGCCGTAAGGAAGTGCCGTACAGCCATTGGATGCAGGTCACGGGCATTATCGAAGACGCTGGCGGCGTTATCACGCTGCAGATTGAAGAGGAGAAAATAGAGGTCGTGCAATGATTGTCAAACGCCGACAAATGGACGCCACCATCCCCGCAATGGCGATGGGCGATATTGCGTTTTTGTTGCTGATTTTTTTTGTCATCCTTGCCCGCGCGCGGGACGACAGCCATTTACAATGGAAACCTGCGCCCGGTCAGGAACTTTCGCGGCCCCAAACCATGAACGCCAGCGTGGTCATCGACAAATACAACGTCACCTACCTCAATGGCCGGGAGATTCCCGCCGTCACCTTGAGCGAGGCCCTTAAAAAATTGCTTGGCGAGAACCCTGCCGGTCGTCGAACGGTAATGTTTAAGGTGCATCACGAGGTGACCGCAGTATATTTTGAGCCCGTCATCGAAGCCATTAGCGAGGCCGGCGGTGAGTTGCATCATATTTTGAAAGAGGAGAAAAAAACACGATGAACATTTATGTGGTAATTGAAGGTGAACAACGTGGCCCACTGAGCAGCGGTGAGGTGCGCGAGTTGTTGGAGTCCGGCAAGTTGAAGCCGGACGACCCCGCGTTGCTTGAGGGCGAAAAGCAATGGAGCACGATCGCCCGTATGGCGCATCTGCCGGCAAAGGGCGCTGCGGCTGCCGAGCTGCGAGGCGCGGGAGTGCAGCCGATGGCGAGCATGTCGCGCGATTTCAAAACCATCAAACGCAACAGTGCCTCCACGGCCGATGAACTGCGCGGGTTCATGCGCGAGATGCGCGGCAAAAGTCCGGCCGAAATGCTCGGGGCCATTGCGCAAAGCACCTTGGTGCGCAGCCTCGTGATTGCCACCGCGAGCCTCGCAGTCCTGATGTTGGTGCTCACGGTGGTCCCGTTTCTCATGGCCGAAAAGCCGGATTCCAAAGTCGTCGGCCCGGCAAATTCAGATTCGCCGGTTGAAATCAAACTCAATCCGGCCGAAGTGAAACCGGAAATCACCCCCCCCGACGTGCTCGGCGTGGGGCAGGAAAAAAAGGGCAAGCCCAAGGAGGTCAATCCATTTGAAAACAAGGAAGACCCATTGGGCGAAATCAAAATTGACTGATGGGCGATTGGCGACAGGTTCCAAAAGTGTGGATGCTCGTGATGGGGGCATGTTGGCTTGGCTTGTCAGTGGAATCGGTGGTGGTACGCGAGTGGCCGCTTTGGATTAGCGCGCTCGGCTGGCTGGGCTTCGGCGGATCAGAAATCTTGTGGCGCACCCAACGCCTTCGTTGCGAGGCGCGCGGGTGGAATGCGGGCTTGGTGATTTATCTGAGCACATTTGCAGTCACCGGCGGAGTGGCGTGGTGCGGGCTCTGGAGCCAATGGGCGTGGCACGCGGAGATCAGTGAACGCAGCTTGCTCGTGGCCTTCTCGGTGGCGTTTGCAGCGGCACTGGTGGTGATGGCAACGTTCCGCGCTATGAAACGGGCGCGCGATTGGCCGCGCTGGAGTTTGTGGTTGGCGTTCACGCTGGGCGTGTTTCCGGTGTGGCATTGGTTAGTGTTCATCTTCCATCACCTCGGTTGGGCGAAAACGCGCGTGGCGTGCGCGCAGGGCGGCATGGCGCTGGTGTTCATCACGGGATTGCTTTGGACGGTGTGGTGGGTGGAGCGCCGTTCGCGCGTGCTGCAATTGTCACGCCAAGCCGAAGGAGGCAAACCACTGGGCCGCATTGGACCCTTGGAGGCGATGAATCGATCGGTGGCCTCGCCCGCGAGAAAAGTCTGGAACCCCTTCGATCAGGACGCGTGGTACTACGGCCGCCGGCGCCAAAAGTTGAAGCAATCATTTAATGCTGTGTTCAGCTACACGATGGGGTTTGTGGCGGTAGTGATGCTCATTCTCAGCCTGAGCGGGTGTCAGGAAATTTACGAGCTCCCCGCGGGCGGCGGTGAGGAGATGCTCAAGCAGAAGGTGGTGAAAATCAAAAAAGTCATCCGGAAAAAATTCGTGATCAATCCCTTTAGCGCCATTCTGTTTAACCCGCCGCCCATCGAGCAAATCAAGCTGGAGTTGATTGAGTTGACCAAGCACGTGTACCAACCGGGTCAGGGCGAGGGGAAAGGCGCGGGCTTCGCCGGCGGCACCAAGCGTGGCAAGGTGGGCTTCTTCCGTCTGCGCTACGGCAGCGGCGACTGGGATCAGGATCTCAAACTGAATTCTGATCTCAACCTCCTGCTTTGGTACGCCGCCAACACAGGCCACGATGTTGCCCCCAAACCAGAGGTGCTCACCCTCGGTCAAATGAAAAAATTCCCCATCGGAAAAAGCCCCCCGCTCGTGTACATCACCGGCCAAAAAACGCTTTCGCTGTCGCGCAACGAGATTGAAACGTTACGCGAATATCTTACTGATAAACACGGGATGCTCTTTGCCGACAACGGCGGCAGCGCCGCGTGGCACAGCCAGTTTTTTAATCTCATGCGGCAGGTGCTGCCCAATGCCGAGCCCATTCGAGTGCCTTTCGATCATCCCGTGCATCGCGGCATTCCGTCCTTGCCCATGGTGGTGCCACACGGCGGAAGCGTGGCTTACGGCTGGGTTGTCGAGAGCCGACTGGTAGTGTACTATCACCCAGGTGACATCGGCGATGCTTGGGCGGATGGTCATGCCGGCGTGTCGAGACAGGTTTACGAGGACTGTTATCGTCTTGGGGCGAACGTCATGCTTTACGCTCACTCCGAGTACAGTAAATGGCTGCAAGCGCGCAAAGAGAAGGACAAGAAATGAAGCTTATTTTTCCAATGGTTTTGTGGTTTGCATTGGTAACAGGATTGCCCGCAGCCTCGTTGTCGTACCTCGAACAAATCCCCGTGGACACCTTTGCCAAAATGCGCGAGGTGGAGCGTTATCAACTCAAGGTGGCCGAAAAATTCTACCTCAAGGGCGAATACAAAGTCGCCGCGTCTGAGTATGAAAAGTTCATCACGCTCTACGAACGCAGCGCTGCCGCTCCCCATGCGCAGCTGATGTGGAGCCATTGCCTCGTCAAACAACGCCGCGTGTACACGGCCATCAAGGACGGGTTCCGGTCGGTCATCGATTACTGGCCCGAGTCTCACGAAGCCACATTGGCTGCCTACCTCATCGGGCAAAGCTACAAGACTGCTGGCGAAATCAACAATGCTGAAAAGGCATATCGCCGCGCCATGGCTGCTCATCCCAAGCACCATACCAGTGTCCTGGCCAAATGGGATCTTGCTGATATTTACCGCATCCGAAAGGACACCACTCGCCGCGTGCAAATCTGGGAAGATCTCACCTACAAGACCAAACGCGACAAGCAAAACAGTTATTACACTTCTCAGGCATCCATCAACCTCGGCCAACACCACTTTTACTCGGGCAATTTTGCCGAAGGCATCAAAGCCTTCGAGACCACCTACAAGGATGCTACGCT
>CAUZWB010000134.1:0-6299 GCA_963583525.1 Verrucomicrobiia bacterium
CGCACGGCCCAGCGCGAATCCTTCATGCCAAGGGGACCAGTCAGCCATTTTTTTGTGAGTTGGTTGGCATCCATCTTGGCGGCTTTGGAAACGCAGGTGAGTGCCTTGGAATAAGCGCCGGTATTGTAGAACCATTTGGTGCCGGCGGGTGCCACAAATTGTAGGCGGGGGTTCAGGCCGCTACTCATGGTGATGAGGTGAGTGATGGTGATCTTTGCCTCGGCCTCGGCGGGGGCCTTGGACCAGCCTTTGCCGAGGTGCTTGTGCACGGGGTCAGTAATCTTAAGTAAACCCTTGTGCTGGGCGATTCCTACCAGCATAGCCGTAACACTCTTTTGGGCGGAGGCCACATCCTCGATTGCGCGACCCTTGGCGTTTTTGCCCAGCCTCATGTGAAAGTAGGGGTTGGGTTTCCCGGCAGCGGTTTTTTCCTTGGGATCCAGAGGCCAATATTGCTCGGCGAGAATGCGGCCGCGGTAAAGGATCACTACACCTGAAGATTTGTTTTTGCCGGCATAATCCATTAGCTCCTTGAGCTTGGCAGGGTTCCAGCCGATTTTGGCTGGATCAATCTTCTCCCACTGCCCCTTGGCCGGTGGGAAATAAAGGGGAGCGTCCTTCTTGGCGGCCTGCGCTGAGGGCAAGGCGAGCAGTAGAGCCACGAGGGCAAAGAGGATTTGTTTTTTCATGCTTAATTATTTCTTCATCACCCGACCCGTATGCCGCGCATTCTGTCCACGCATAGGCCACGGGCTTTTGGCGAGTCCTTTGCTGTCGGTCTTGATGGCATAGAGCTTGTTGTCCATTGACCCGACGTAAACCGTGCCATCAGAACCGATGGCGGGGGAGGAGAACACCTTACCTCCCGTTTCAAATTCCCAAAGGGCGGTGCCGGATTTCTTCTTGTCTGCACCCGCCAAAGGCAGACACACCCCCAAAGCCAACAAAGCTATCAGTGTGAGTTTCATCTGCCGCCACCCTACCAACGCCAACCACCGATGCAACCCGCAACCACCCAAAAAATCTCACACGTCATAATAAATACGGGGAGGGACCCGGGCGTGTTCGGTTACCGTGCGCGCGTGAAACACATGGCCAACGTGCTCGTCATCGCCAAACAACCCGCGAGCGGGATGAAGGATCCCTACGGAGGTATGGCGAATTTTTTCCGGGTGGAGTTATTGAAGAAAAGGCTGGAGAAAAAGTAATTCGCCGCGGCCGCCCCCTCCGCCTTAGATAAGGCGACGATGACGCCCACCGCCGAAACGGTGGATTGAAAATCATTCACGCCCCCTGTGGAATTCTTATCCTGCGACATCCGAAGACCCAACCCAAGGCAAAACCATAAAACAGCCATTTTTCGCAAAAAACACCTTATTTTGGCTAGTTATGCTTAGCTTCACCCCTCTCGTGATGGACGTCAGAAGAGGGGTGCACTATGTCACGAGAGGTGTGCACACCGTCCTATCTGTCCGGACAAACGCCCTATCTGTCCGGGTGAACGTCCGATCGTGCGGGGAAGGATGCTTGTTTTAGGCGCCCACCTGATGAAGCGCGGGCGGGCGCCACGTTTGCAAACTGTGGTAGTAACCAGATAAATCGGCAGGTTTTTGCCCACTGGCAACCATTTGCTGCAACTCGTGATTCGAGGCTTCCATGGCTACATTGAGCAGTAACTTCTGCGATTTTTGCTCGAATTCACCGATTTTTGCCTGATTGTGGTCTGTGACAATCATTGTACGTGTGCATAGCATTCTCCGTGCCAATCGTGTCATAAACTATGGGGAAGGCCGGTAACGACACGCGGGAGCGTATTCTTAACAAAAAACCCGGGCCGCATTGGCCCGGGTTGAAATATTCACACTAGCTCACTACACACTATTTCTTCGGTCGCACCAAAATAACTTTGTTGGTGGTGCCATCCACTTCGATGGACTCGGTGGTGATGTCCTCCGCCTCGGCGAGGGTTTGGTGGACAGTGCGCCGGTCGAAGGCGGCCATCGGCTCCATCTCCACTACCTCACCCCAGCGTCGGGCTTTGTCGGCGGCTTCGTTGGCTTTCTTGATGACGCTCTCGCGGTTCTCGGTGCGGTAGTTGCCGACGTCGACGGTGACCTTTGGCGCTTCCTTGTCCTGCACAATGAGCAGGCGATTGGTGAGGTATTGCAGATCACTGAGCGTACGCCCTTGGCGGCCGATGAGGCGACCAGGGTCGTCCTCGGTGTTTACGTTGAGGAGGCTGCCGTCGTCCATGGGGGTTTCCTCCACGGTGGCATCAAAGCCAAGGCGATTGAGCAGGTTTTCGAGAATGCTTTTGGGTATGGTTGACATGGTCATAAGTTTCCGTCTTTTCGTTTTCGTTTTTTTGTGGGTTGGATGACTTCCACCACGTTTTCATCCTCCGGTATCTTGGTCATCTTGGTCTGCACGATGGTCAGTACGTTTTGCACGGTCCAGTAGAGGCACAGCCCAGCGGAGGCGGAGTAAAGGATAAACACAAACATCAGCGGCATGTATTTCATGATGGCCTGTTGGGCCGGATCCATGCCGGGAGAAGGCGGCTGCAGCCGCATTTGCAAAAACATCGTGGCGGTCATAAGGAGCGGCATGATGTTAATGGGGAAGCCGGCGATTTCCATCACGGTATCGGGCGAGGAGAGGTCGGCCACCCAGAGGAATTCCGCGCCGCGCAGCTCAATGGCCGTGCGCAGCATGGTGAAGAAGCCGAAGAAAATTGGGATCTGAATGAGCATGGGCAAACAGCCGCCCATTTGGCTGAGGGGATTTACGCCAAACTTTTTGTAAATCTCCATCATCTTCATGTTCATCTTCTGGTAATCATCTTTGTAGCGTTCGCGGATGATCTTGATTTCCGGCATCATCTTGGCGTTCACGGCGGCCATTTTTTTCATGGATCGCGTGCTGCGCGCAGTGAGGGGCCAGAAGACAATTTTGATGAGCACGGTGATGGCGATGATGGAAAACGCGTAAGAGAGGCCGACGCCATAGAACCAGTTCATGAGCATCATCAGCCCTTTGGCCACCCAGCCGAACCATCCGCCGAAATCCATGATACCTTCAAGCTGGTTGCCGTGCTCCAAGCCGATGGATTCTAATCGATCAAACTCGCGCGGGCCGGAATACAGAGTGAAGCGATTGGTCGCCGATTCGCCAACCCCAAGCGAGGGGGCATCCCACACCAGGGCTATCTCAAAGGCTTTGCGATTGGGCTTCTCCTGCGTGGGGACAAGCAGCTGATGCGCCACGAGCATTTGGCCCGGTTTTTCCGGCATTGTCACCTGCGCAAAGAACCGGCTATACGCACCCGCCCACGCCACGTTGCCCTGGCCTTGGGTGTAATTATTGCGCTCGCCCTTACTGCCAAAACACATGCAGCCCATACGATAATTTTGGAACCAACCGGGGCCAACCGAGACCGCTTCCTCACCATCAAACCACATGAGGCCGAAATTCATCCCCATCATGCGCGAAGTGCTTTCCGGCTCCGCCACGGAACCGGATACCAGATAAAACCCACTCTCCTTCATGAAGGCACCGGAGGCATTGCGCAGCACCACCTCGGCTTCCAACTGATAATCTTTCTTGAGGCGGAATGTTTTGACCACCTCCATGCCCCCGGGGAAATTTGCCGTAGCGCGCACAGTCCGATCATCCACCTGTTCCAACTCATGCGGAATCGCGTTGGTTTGATAAGGGCGCGGCGAACCCGGCTCGTGCTCCGCCTTACCGATGTTTGGTTGCAACGCCAGCAAGGGCAGCAGTTTTCCGGAATTCTTGAGCGCCACCGGAGCAGATGCGGCGTCCTCGCCGATCTCCTTTGGATAGCTCAATAAATCCACCTGTTTCACGCCGCCGCCCAGCGAGGTGAAGGTGAACTTTGCTTTGCCACTGGAAAGTGTGAGCGTCGATTCTTCCACGGCCGGAACCTCCACCACCGACGGGGCGGGCTGATTGGTCGCAACCGGCGTGTTGGTCGAAATCGTGGGCAAATTTGTCGGGTCCACCACAGGCGCAGTGGTCCCCGTGACCGGCACTTGAGGGGTGCCCGTTTGCGTGACTTGGTTGGTGCCCGTGGCGTTGTTGTCCGCCGGGCTCATATTGATGAGCCCCAGCCGCATGGCCAGCGGCATGCCAAAGATCATCGCCAACACTGAAACAACGAGAATGATTTTTCCGGTACGATCCATGAATTAAATTTTTGCTTTCACTTGCCCTTGAACTTCCGGCACGGGGTCATGCCCGCAACCACCCCACGGATGACACCGGCCAAGGCGCCGTAAGGTGAGCCAACAGCCGCGCAATGCGCCGTGAGTTTTCACCGCTTCCATCGCGTACGCCGAGCAGCTGGGATCGAAGCGGCAAATGGAGCCGCCCGCCAATGCGGTCAGCAACGGCGAAATGGCCCAGCGATAAAACCGCAGCAGCGCGAGCAGGATGAATTGCAGTGGGTTCACTAGTTTGAAATCAGTTTTGTGGAACGCAGGATAGCCAGATAATCCGCCTCCACTGCGGTAAAACTTTTCCCCACCAACGAGCGCCGGGCGATGAGCACCATCTCCACCGGCACGCGCAGGGCGTGTTGGTGCAGGCGGAAGCATTCGCGCAGCAGCCGTCGCGCGCGGTTGCGGATGACGGCGTTGCCAAGTTTGCGGGTGGTGATCACAGCGAATCGGGAGGGGGCGCCTTCGGGAAGCTCGAGCCAGTTGAGAACCAGCCCGCCTTGTGCCAGCCGGCGGCCTTGGCTTTTGAGCCGCGCAAAGTCGCGTCCTTGTCGGATGCGCATCGCGCGGGTCAGCCGCAGCCGAGCCGACGCCCCGGGGTTCATTAGAGTTCCGGGGTGAGTCGAGAGCGGCCCTTTTGTCGGCGGCGCTTGATGATGCCGCGGCCCGCTTTAGTAGCCATACGCGAGCGAAAACCGTGACGGCGCGCTCGTTTCAAATTTGAGGGTTGGAATGTCCGTTTCATGAAATCAGCCTAAATTCAGTCAAAAATATCGTTTTATACCCAGAAAACATCGGGGAACGGCGGAGATTGCCAGTAATATTCAGCCCTGTCAAGAGGGCAAAAAAGGATGTAGTAGGGACACGCTCAGCATGTCCCTACCCTCACAACACTTCACAAATCAAAGGCTCAAGATTGGGTCGTTCATCGGAAATCTCAAAAGCCCCCGCCAACCGTTCCGCCGCCAAATCGGCATCGGCCTCGGTGGTGGCGTGGATTCGGCACAAGGGGCAGTCGATGGCTTCGCCCGGCTTAAGCAATTGGTCGAGGCCGACGTCAGGTTGGATTTCCGAATCCTTCGTCTGCCGTCCGCCGCCGAGATCGCGCACCACTTCGCCAATGATCCGCGCATCGCATCGGGCGAGATAGCCTTTCCCGATCGCGGGAAAATCGCGCACGACGGGCGCGGAGGAGTCCTGTTTCAATTTCGTTTCAAACGCGGCCAAGTCCGCGCCTTGGGCGGCGAGGAGTTTATCAAACAAAATGCGCGGGCGGCCGCTGGCGAGTTCGGCGGCGGCACGTTCGGTATCGCAGCCGGGGAGTTGCGAAGCGCAGGCGATGACCAGTTCCTCCAAATCTTTCGGGCCATTTCCTTCGAGGCACGCGATGGATTCCTTGACCTCCAGCCAATTGCCGGCGGCGCGGCCGATGGGGGTGTTCATGTCGGTGAGCAGCGCGGTGGTTTGCACGCCGCATTCAGTGGCGAGGTTCACGATGGATTTCGCCAACGCGCGCGCGTCATCGCGGGTGCGCATAAAGGCAGCCGCGCCGAACTTCACGTCCATCACCAGCGCATCCAAATTCTCGGCGAGTTTTTTAGAAAGGATGCTAGCGGTAATTAGCGGCACCGACGGCACGGTGCCGGTGACATCGCGCAGCGCGTAAAGCGCTTTGTCGGCGGGAGCGATCTCGGCGGTTTGGCCGCCGAGTGCCACGCCGATGCGTTGCACTTGGCCAATGAATTGTTCTGCCGAAAGTTGAGTGGTGAAGCCCGGGATGCTCTCGAGTTTGTCCAACGTGCCGCCGGTGATGCCAAGGCCACGGCCGGAAATCATCGGCACGCGATAGCCAAGGCACGCGAGCAACGGCGCGAGTGGCAGCGAAACTTTGTCGCCCACGCCGCCGGTGGAATGTTTGTCAACGATGGGGCGGTCATCATCGGGGAATTCCAGCACCGCGCCGCTGTCGCGCATCGCCAGCGTGAGCGCGCGCGTTTCGGCCAAGGTCATCCCCTGAAATTGGACGGCCATCAAAAACGCGGCCATTTGGTAATCCGG
>CAUZWB010000135.1:0-6294 GCA_963583525.1 Verrucomicrobiia bacterium
TTGGTAAACTCATCCTCGCCCACGGCGGCAATCTTCGGCCTTCGGATTTGAACCGCCAAATTTTGATGTCCGAATCAGCGTTGGACACTTCACGCATCGACTGTGCGGTGAAGCGTTTGCGCGAACTCAACCCGCGCCTTGAAATTATTTCCCTGCCCGAAAACGTCAACGAAAACAATGCCGCCAAACTCGTCGCTGAAGCCGATGTGGTGGTCGACTGCGCGCCGCTGTTTGAAGAACGGTTTTTTATGAACCGCGAAGCCGTGCGCCAAGGCAAGCCGCTCGTCGAATGCGCGATGTTCGAATTGGAAGCCCACATCACCAGCTTCAAGCCCGGCACCACCGGCTGTCTCCAGTGTCTTTATCCGGAGAAGCCCGATTACTGGCAGAGGCGTTTTCCAGTGTTTGGCGCGGTGTCTGGAATGGTCGGCTGCCTCGGCGCGATGGAGGCCATCAAAATTATCGCCGGATTGGGCGAACCGTTGTATGGTCGCTTGCTGACGTGTGATTTGAAATCAATGGAATTTAACCAAGTGCGTTTACGTCCAAGGCCCGACTGCCCTGTGTGCGGCAAGGAAGAATGAAAAAACTGGCAACCATTTTGACGGTGTTGTTGGCGTTGGATGCGTTGGCTTGCCGGTTCAACGTCCGAGATGTCGGCTTTGTCGATCTCGGTTCCGAAAAATATCGCTTATTCATTTTTGTCCCCGACACCACGCCCGCCACCGAAGTGGAAACGCTCAAGTCCATCGCCTACGCCACCTATTTGGATTCTAATGTAAAAGCGGAAGTGCTCACCGCCGGCGCGGCTGCCAAGGGCGAAGCCTCCGGTTTCCTGCCGGACGGTTTAACGAAAGCGCAAGCTGTTTTGGTTTCGGCTGACGGCAAACGTTCGTTGCCGGTTTCTTTAACGGTGGACGGAAAACCTCTTTCTGTTTCCGCTTGGGACGGATTGGAATCGGTGTTTGATTCAAAGCGGCGCAATGCGGTGATTTCAAAAGTGTATGAACACTACGGCGTCATCCTCATTGTCGAAGGCAAAAACGCGGATGAAAATGCGCGTATTCGGAAGATGGCGGACACCGTTGTCGCGACCATCACCTCGCAGATGGACAGGCTCGAAAAAGAAATCCGCGAACCACCGGTGGTCGAGGTGATTTCCGCCAAAGAGTTTGCTGGAGAACACGCATTCATGTGGAGCCTCAGCATCAAAGAGATTGCTGACACACCGCAAGTCGCCGTCTTGTACGGTCGCGGTCGCATCATCGGGCCGGTGCTGCGCGATGCGCGGCTGGATGAGCGGTCGCTCACGGCCATCGTGAACACCATCGGCCTCAATTGCGAATGCGGCCTCGACCGCAAATGGATGCAGGGCACGATGGTGCCGCAAAAGTGGGATGAGGATGTGCAAAAACAATTCGCCAGCCAACTCGGCTTCGACCCCGAGAGCCCCGCCATTCGCATCGAGATGAGCCAAATCCTGTCCAAAGGCGGCAAAGGGCAGGGCGCAAATCGCCAAACCCAAATCGGCGGCACGCTCGATGATTTGCTGATGGGCTACCGCGAAGGCGCGCTCAACCTCGCAAAAGCGGAGCCGACTCCCACACCCATCGAGCCCACCCAACCCAAGGCAGCCAACCCAAAATCGCCCTCTGCTGAAGTCGTGCCGCGCACTGGCTTTTCCTTTTTCGGCTGGGTGATGATGGCCGGCGTGCCTATCCTCGTGGCCGGCGGAGTCATTTTACTGCTCGGCCGCAAGCGCGATTCATGAACCCCATCACGTTGATACTCAAAGAGCTAGGGCATCGTAAGGTGAATGCCGTGTTCAGTCTGTTGGCCGTCAGCATCGCTGTGGGCGGCGCGATTATTTTTCACACCGCTTTTGCCGGCAGCCTCGAACGCACCAAACGCATTCAGCGCGATATGGGCCAAAACCTCCGCATCGTTTCCAAGGACACCGACCTCGCGCATTTTTGGGATGAAGGTTTTTCAAAAACCACATTTCCGGAAAACTGGGTGCAGAGTTTTACGAACATCAATGACACCATCAACTATTCGCATCTGTCGGCAGTGCTGAAATGGAAAGTTCAATGGCGCGGCTCAGCCGCAATGATTTATGGCCTCGCACCGCGCGAGGTAGCACCGCCCGGACGCAAAAAACCCATTATGATAACGCCCGTGAAAAAAGGCACGGTCTTGATCGGAAATGTTTTAGCTGAAATTCACGGCGTGAAGCGCGACGAAACGGTGACGGTTGAAGGAAGCCAATTTGAAATCGCCCGCGTGCTGTCGGAAAAAGGAAGCGGCGCGGAGATCCGCATTTATATGCACCTCGCAGACGCGCAAGCGGTGCTCAAACGCGAAGGGCTCATCAACGAAATCCAGGCGCTCGACTGCTATTGCGCCGATGAAACGCAGGACACGCTCGTGCTGCTGCGCGAACAGCTCGCACCCATCCTGCCCGAAGCGCAGGTTTTCCGTATGCAAGATATGGCCGAGGCGCGCGAAAAACAGCGACGCGACATTGAGCAAACTTTTTCCACGCTCATGCCCGCAGTGATAATTTTATGCGGCGTCATTGTCGGCGTGCTCGCCTTTGTGAACACCCGAGCGCGTCGCCAGGAAATTGGCATCCTTCGCGCCTTGGGCAAAGGCAGTGGCCAAGTGGCGGCCTTGTTTCTTGGCAAAGCGCTGTTGCTCGGGGTGGTTGGCGCGGTGAGTGGATTTGCGTTGGGCACGGCGTTGCTGTTGGGCTGGGGCAATGAAGTGCTGCAAATTTCGCCCAAGCTAATCAGCTGGGATTTTAACAACCTTAAATGGGCGCTGCTGCTCGCGCCGGTGTTTGCGGCATTGGCGAGTTTCATTCCGGCGATGCTGGCAGTCACGCATGATCCCGCCGACACCTTGCGACACGACGGATGATTACCTGCAAACAAGTCACCAAACGATTCGGCGCGGTCACCGCGTTGGCACCGTTTGATTTGAAGGTGGCCACCGGCGAATTCATCGCCATCAAAGGAGCCAGCGGTAGTGGCAAAACCACGCTGCTGCTCACCCTCGGCGGCATGCTGCGGCCCAGCGACGGCACAGTGAATTTTGATGGCGGAGATTTATATTCAAAATCGCCCGACGCGCGCGCCGCGTATCGAGCCACGGAAGTGGGGTTCGTCTTTCAAATGTTTCACCTCGTGCCTTATCTTGGCGTGGAGGAAAATGTGCGACTCGCTGCGCGGAATGGCGCGAAGACGAAGCGACCGCGCGAGTTGCTCGAACAATTCGGCTTGGGCCATCGCCTGACGCACACGCCGGGGGAACTGAGCGCCGGAGAGCGGCAACGCGTGGCATTGGCGCGTGCATTGGTAAATGAGCCGCGCCTGATTTTGGCCGATGAACCGACAGGCAATCTCGACCCCGAGAATGACCAGCAAGTGTTCGAGCATTTGTCGGAATTCCATCGCGCCGGTGGCACGGTGATTGTGGTGACGCACGGTTCCACCGTGGATAAGTTTGCCGACCGCATTGTGAATTTGGAAACTGCCCCATGAGGTGTTTATTTTTGTTCATCGGCTGTTGCGTGAGTGCGGCGGATTGGCCGACTTATCGTGCCGATGCCTCGCGCAGTGGAGTGACAACCGAGCAACTTGCGCTGCCGCTGCAACAGTCATGGGTGCATCAACCGCTGCATGCGCCGCGGCCAGCATGGCGCGGCCCAGCCAAGCGTGACCCGTACAACAAGGTTGAAAACCTCAAGAATCGCCAGTTGTTTGACCATACATTTCACGTGGTTGTGGATAGGGAATCGGTTTATTTCGGTTCATCAGCAGATGACCAAGTTCACTGTCTCGACGGGGTGACAGGTAAGGAGCGCTGGGCGTTTTTCACCGAAGGACCTGTGCGCCTCGCACCTACACTGCACGGCGGCAAGTTGTTTGTCGGTTCGGATGACGGCCATGCGTACTGCATCTCCACAGAAGGGAAATTGATTTGGCGGAAACGTCTCGCACCGAGCGACTATCGCATCGCGGGCAACAACCGCATCATTTCCGCGTGGCCGCTGCGAACGGGCATTCTCGTGCGTGATGGCGTGGCCTACGCGGGCGCGGGAATGTTCCCGAGTGAGGGCGTTCACATCGTCGCCTTCAGCGCCGCCGACGGCAAAGAACAATGGCGCACCACGCGAACGGACTTGCCCGCACAGGGTAATTTGTTGGTTTCCACCGACCGTGTCTATGTGCCGGCGGGCCGCAACAATCCGGTTGTGTACGACCGCGCCACCGGCAAGCATCTGCGTACTATGAAAGGCGGCGGCGGCACGTACGCGTTGCTCACGGGCAATACTCTCGTCTTCGGTCCCGGCCGCAAAGGGCAACTGGGTTTGGTGCCGGACGGAACGACAGACACGTTCGCCTCGTTCTCGGGCAATCATATGATTGTATCTGCTGAGAAATCTTATTTGCACGCGGACAGGGAATTGAGCGTGCTGGATCGGGTTCGTTATCTGAAACTCGAAGGCGAACGCAAACAAGTCGCTGCCGAGCGCAAAAGGAACGGCGATCTGCTCACCAAATTACGCAAACAAAAATCGCTCGACGTACCCGCGGTTCTGGAGAAGGTCACCGCTGGTGGGCGGCGCTTGGATGAAATCAGCACCGCGATGAAGGCGTGCTTCCTTTGGCGCGTGGACTGCGGCCAACCGCATTCGCTGATACTTGCGGGCGATACTCTTTTTGCCGGCGGCAACGACGAAGTCGCCGCTTACGCAACTGCCGATGGTAAGCAAATTTGGACAGCAAAAGTAAACGGTGCCGCACTTGGCCTCGCCGTTGCTCACGGGCGGTTGGTGGTCAGCACGCGCAAGGGCACTATTCATTGTTTCACTACAAAATGAAAAACGGTTTCGTCATTTTATTATTGTTCACCGGCGCAATTCAGTCGGCCAGCGCAGCTGAAAACGGTCTGCTGCACCGTTGGCGTTTTGAGCATGCAAAGGATGGGGTGATTCCGGTAGTGGTCGGCGCACCGGCCAAGTACAGCGGCGCGGCCCAAGTGCTTGAGACTGACGGCTTGAGTCGATTGCAGCTCAAGGGTACGGATAGTCGAGCGTGGGTGACGGATGATTTTAATTTGGTGAAGGTGCCCAAGAAATCCATCACCGTGGAGGCTTGGGTGAGTCCGGCGAAACCGATGCGTTGGGGCGGCATCGCGGGGATAATTCAGGACAACGGTAGTTATGAGCGCGGTTGGTTGCTCGGTTATGTGAATCGCAAATTTTCATTCGTTATCGCGAGCGAGGGCCGCCAAAAACTGGAGCCATATATGCAGGGCACCACCGATTTTCAGGACAATCGCTGGTATCATGTCGTCGGCACATACGACAGCGACACAAACGCCACGCGCCTGTTTGTGAATGGCAAGCTTGAAGCCTCGCACACAAATAATTCAGGCGATATTTTTTACCCTCCGAATGCCACTTTTGAGCTGGGCGGCTATAAGGATAATGATGAGTTTTATCGTGGCGCAATTGGTCTTCAAGAGATTTCTATTTATAAAAATGCGCTGGACGCCGCGACCATCGTGAAGCGTTTCAACACGCGTAAAAACGATTTTCCGCTACCGCCACAGCCGCTGGAGTTTGTGTCACCTCCACAGTTGCGTTGGGAAGATCGCAGCACAATTCGGATGGAATGGGAAATGGCCGAGCCCCAGCCCACTTACATTCGCTGGAAACACGCGAATGGCAGTGGCGAACGGATTGTTAAACTAGCCGCGTCGAAACAAGTTTCGACACTGTTGGGTGGGCTTTCGCCGGAGGGCGAATACCTCTATCGCATCGTGGCGAAGGGGAAGGGGAAAGCCGAGTTTGCCAGTGATTGGTATAAATTTGACACATCATTTTACTATGGTCTCCCCGCCAAACCCAAGCGGCCCTCGCCCTTTGCAGATGACGCGACGATGCGGCAGGTGCAAACAGCGGCAAAACGCATCGTTTCCGAGAGTGGCATTCGGCATGGATACGCGCTGGTGCTCGGCAGCGCGGAGGGGCGGCTGGCGTATGAGCTGGCGCGGCAAACGGAACTGCAAGTGGTCGTCGTGGAGCCGAATGCAACAAAAGCACAAGCCGCGCGGCGGGCGTTGAGCGCGGCGGGATTGTACGGCATTCGCGCGAGCGTGCATTCGGGCAGCGTGGCGGATTTACCGTACGGGCCGTACTTTGCGAATTTGATTGTCTCGGGCAGTTTACTTTTTGATGGAAAAATGCCGGGCGGAAATGCGGCGGAATTGTTGCGCGTACTG
>CAUZWB010000136.1:0-6289 GCA_963583525.1 Verrucomicrobiia bacterium
TCGGATGGATCGGGCTGCGTGAGGTCGGCCATGTGCTGATCGCCCGAGCCAAATTCATCATCGCTTTCGAGCATTTGATGCAGCGGCACAAAAATTATCGGGCGCAGTTGATCGAGCAAATCGCGGTAGCCATCCACCGTGGTGCCGATGCGTTCGGCGATTTCTTCCTCGGTGGGCTGGCGGTTGAGCTCAATGCGCAAACTCTCGAGGCTGGCTTCGAGCTCGCGCCGCCGTGAATACACCGAGCGCGAAAGCGGCTGCGACTTGCGGATTTCATCGAGGATCGCCCCGCGGATTCGCATCCGCGCATACGCCTCGAAGACCACGCCCAAGCCGGGATCAAATGTGTGTGCGCTTTGGATGAGCGCGAGGCACGCGATATTTTTTAAATCATCCACGTCCACCGTCACCCGCACCAACGGCGCAAAGCGATGCACCATCTGGCTAATCACCGGCGCGTAGTTGAGCAGCAATTCCTCCTCGGTCACCTCGGTGAGATGCATCTTTTGGTACGCCCTCGCCGCAGCTACACGTTGTGGCTGGGGTCGCTTTTTCGGGTTGGTGGTGGCTTGGGCCATGGGTCAAATTTTCCTTTTGCGGTTTATTCCGGAGGCGCCTCCTCTTGGGCGGCGATCTGTGCCTTGGCGTGGGCTTGTTGTTGTCGTTCCATTTCCGCCTGAGCTTGTTCCTGTTGGGCATTGACGAGGCTAGCAAACCACAGGCGCATCCACCAATGGCCTACTAATCCAAATGCTAATGCGGCAATGGCGGCGCTGGTGAGCGTGCGATCCCAGCCGCGATCCTGATAAAATCCAAGCGCGCATATTAAGGCGAAGCCGAGTGCACCCGCGAGGGTAGTGACTAGTTGAGTCATGGGCGTGTGCCTCCTTTTGTGGCCACCTTCGCAGTTGCGGCGGGTGCCTTGTCGCCAGCTACTTGCACTAGTACCATAGCGGACCGTGCTTTGGCGAGCAGGTAAGCCTGTGAATCAAAGTTGAGTTTTTCGCTGGCCGCCAGCTTGGGCAGTGCCGGTGGTCGCGTATGATAGCGCACATCGGGCAGGCGATTTAGGAAGGCAATCAAATGGTCCGTCTTCAAAACGTGTTTGTGATAGGAACTGAAATTCTGAAACACATCCGGCGTGCGACCCGTGTAGCTCGGGAAAAACATACCCACGGCTTGGCCCTGATTATTGAGCAGCGCGACACCGCGAAAGCCTGGAGTTCGGCGGAGCATTTTGAAGCGGGCATCGCCCAGCGCTTTTTCGAGTGAGGTGAGGTCGCTCTTCAAGCCATCAAATGGCCCTACCAATGTTGTCTCCACCAGCTTGGCCAGCCGTAGTGTCGACAGTGTCGTCCCGCGTGCTTGATTCACCATGCCGGGCACGACGGCTACCTGCAATAATGCACGGCCTTCTTCCACTTGTTCCAAGGGGGGGGCTTCGCGGATTCGTCGGCCGTCGAGGATGACCCATTCACCTGCGCCAAATTCTTTTGCCTGGGGTTGGGGTAACCGGTGCCAGCGTTTGTTGACGGCATCGTACCATAGTTTTTCTTTCAACAAATATCCGATGCGTAGGTCGGCGTTGCCCAGTAAGTTATGGGCCCCGTGCAGCGCGGCTTTCAGGCGTTTGAGGCTGGTGGTTTGTAGGCGGTTCAGGTCGTCGCCGCGCGGCATGTTTGGGCGGGTGCCGGAATTAGGAGTACCTCGGCGGTCGAGGTACGTTTCGAATGTAAAGACCAACCGATCACCCAACGCGGGGTTGTGCAGCGTGAAAAATCGCGGATCGGCCTGGGCTCCGAGGATGGCCGCGATGCGGGTATTCGCCAGCGCCGCGCGCGGGCCGGGGCCTTGTTGGGCGAAGGTAAATTGGTTGCCCAATACCTGCACCGGATCACGCTGGCGGGCGCCGTGGCTGAAGTTGAGCGAAAGTGCGGGAAATTGATAATTCCCATTCACCTTGAGTAGTAGATACTGATCCAGATCGCCTCTCAATACGACTTCTTGCGCTGGGAATGCGCCATTTTCGGTGACCACTTGATATCGGTTGCCGCTGTGTTTGAGGTGTTTGCCGGTGATGACGTAGCCATTTTGGGAAACGAAAAATCCGGTGGACCAATCTTTGGCTGCGAAGGTGGCGTTCGTCTGCGCGTCCACCATCGGGTTAGCGGGCTTGGGCGCGGCCAATTCGGCTTGCAGTTGGGCGGCCAGAGTGCGGGCGTTGCGTAGTTGCTCGAGGGTGAGCAATCGCTGTAATGAATCGCGCCCCGTGATGGCCGCTTGTTGATGTTGGCGCGCGGCCAGCCACCACCACGCATACGCGCGTACTGGATCATCGCCGCCCAGCTCTTCGTATGTTGGCTCGGGCATTTCACCCGGCTGCTCGGTATCGTACCACTTGCCCAGCACTTCCGCCGCGTGGCGTCCCTGGCCGCCGGGCACGAGTAATTCCAGCCGTTGAGATTTTGCGTTGCCGGGCACCGGCAAATAACGCGCTTGCGCGCTGGCCAGCACCGCACTGGCTTTTGCCAACTCGGACGTCAGCAAGGCGGCCGGATGCGCCTCGGCAAAATCTGCCGATATTTGTAGCGTCACTTGCTCGCCCGCGCGACGGCCCTGGTAATAAAACAAACCGAGATTATATTGGCTGGGCGGGTGCCCCATTCGGGCGGCTTGCCGATACAGCATAAAGGCGCGCGGCAAATTGGGAGGCACGCCGAGGCCGTTTTCGTGCAGTTGGGCGAGGTTGTAAAAGGAATCGGGCTGATCGTGTTTGACGGCTTGCTCCAGCCAATGCGCCGCGCGTGCCGGATCGGCCCTCACCCCGTGGCCCTGTTGATACATCACGCCCAGCGCGTGCAGCGACGGGCCGTAACTCTGTCGGGCAGCCAATAAAAAATGATCGTGCGCGTCCTGATATAAACGGTTCTCCGACTGATGGACTTGGCCGTCGCTGTTTTTATCCCAAAGCTTGAGCTGCTCCGGCGTGAGCGCGGCCACATTCACGCGGCCGCCCTGAGTGTAATAGAGGATGCCTAGTTGATGATAGGCGGCTACCACGCCCTGTGCGGCGGCGCGGCGCAGGTACTGCTCGGCCAGTGCGGGGTTGGGGGCAACTACTTGATTGAGGTACTTGAGCCCGTTTTGGTGGATGCGGCCGAGATTGTATTGCGCCACCGAATGGCCCTGTTGGGCGGCGAGTTGGTAAAGTTCCAGCGCTTTCATCAGGTCGCGGGACACGCCCTGGCCGGTTTCATAAAGATACGCGAGGCTCGCCTGCGCCATGGCGTGGCGTGAGCGAGTGGCGCGTTCGTATTCCACAGCGGCATCTTTGAAATTGCCGATTCGTTGGCAAATCAGACCGCGGTTATAATAGTCGGTGGCGTCACTGGAAATGGCATGCGGATCGTAAGGATTTTTGGAGATGCGCGGTTTTTGTAATTTGGGGGGCGCCCCAAACTTGATGAGATTCTCATAAAGATCCCAGCGCGTGAAGATTTGTCGCATGGCCGCAGTGTGGGCGACGAGTGGTGACATGCCGCGCCGTTGGAACACGTGGGTAATATCTTCCAGAATTTTTTGGTAACGTGCGATTTGAACGTTGTTCGCGTAGAGATTCAGCCATTCCTCAGGATGAGGCTGGGCACCGCCCGCCGACCACAGCGGAGCCAAATGATGCGCCAACGCCACCGGACCGCACAACGGCCGGTGAGTCCATGGGGCAACTGGAAATTTTTTGTCCGAGCGATCCGCCGCAATCACCAAGCCTTGACGGTGCCCCACAAATTGCGCGCTGCTCTGAAACCAACTCCGCATAATGACCACCCACTGCTCAGCCATCAACCGGCCGGCAGCTTGTCCGGGAGTTTCCGCCACTAACCGCGGTGGCATCGCCGGCGCCGGAGAGGCTTCGGCTCCACCCGCACGCGGGGGCAGGGCACCCTGAACTATCAGCGCGCCGCCCAGCAGAGCGGTAACTTGAATGGTTCGCAGATTCATTCGATCGACTTCATTCTCTTAGTTGCCCGGCCTTGTTTCAAGCAAGGACAAGCAAGATTATCCGGCAGGGAGCAGCAAATTCTGGGCCAACTTTTTGAAAACCAGATTCCGGATGAAAAACAGATTTTTTTGACAAAAAACCGTAAAAACACCTAAATTGGCATAAATGGCAAAAAATGCCAAGGATGACGGATTTTTTTGAGAGATACTTTTGCCGTAAAACGCAAAAAATACGCAAAAAACGGCGGTTTTTTGAAAAGTCGTTTTAATCCCCTATAATGGCACGGGGCTTGCTGCACGCGAGGCATGATTGATGCGCTTTTTAGCGGCGCCAACTACCAAGGCGTGAAGAAGATGCTCGATGCCACCACGCTGCGGCAGGAGGCCATCGCAAGTAATTTGGCCAATATCGAGACGCCGAATTATAAGCGGATGGACGTGCAGTCCACGTTCGCCTCGGAGTTGTCGCGGGCGATTGGCACCGGCTCGGCGGATGCCGTGCGTGGCGTGCAGGCGCGAGTTACGGTGGACACGTCCGCCACAGCACAGAATCGCGATGGCAACTCGGTGCAACTTGAGAAGGAGCTAATGCTGTTACAGAAAAACATGGTGGCCCACCACATGCAGACCCAAATGATTTCCGGAACGTTCTCCAAACTGCGTTCGGCTATTAAAACGCGATAACCTTTTTTCCCGACCCCTATTATGAACATTAACATTTTACCCGGAGCCGGCAGCGCGGCTTCCGCTTTGCAAGCGGAGAAGGTGCGCATGGAAGTCATTTCCCAAAACATCGCCAACGCCAACACGACGAGCACCGACAAAGGCGGCCCGTACCAACGCCAAGTCGTCCGTTTCGAGACGATCATGGCCAATCACTTTGATCCCCAAAATGCCAAGGCCGAAGTGCGTGTGGCGGGAATTGAAACCGATAACCGTCCGTTCAAGATTATGCATCAGCCCGGCCATCCCGATGCGGACGCCGATGGTATGGTGAAATACCCCAATGTAAATGTGCACGAAGAGATGGCCGATTTGATCGCCTCCTCCCGCGCGATGGAGGCCAACCTTTCCATCATCCGCACCGCCCGCCAAATGGCCATGCAAACGTTGGCGATCGGTAAGAATTAATTTAACGACACACGAATATGTTACCCGTAAATCCAGTTGCAGCGCAGGGGCTGGCGGACATCTACCGCCAGCAACGCGCGATTATGGATCGCAGCCGCGAGATCACCGATGCCAGCAAGGCCGGTGCGCCCGTGGCGCCGGAGGGGGCGGAAGCGGCACGCGCCCCGGAGCAGGTTGGCTTTGGCGGCGTGCTGGATAAATTTGTCAACGAGGTCAACGCCAAGCAGCTTGACTCCACTCAGGCGGTCAATGATTTGCTCGCGGGCAAAGACATCCCGCTGCATCAAGTGATGATCACCATGCAGGAAGCCGGCGTGGCGTTCCAGCTGATGGTGGAAGTGCGCAACAAACTCCTCGAAGGTTATCAGGAACTCATGCGCATGCAGATTTAGTGTCCCCAATTTTGAAAACCCCAACCAACTGAATAATGGATAAAATAAAAGCAATGGCGATGCAGCTCCTGACTATCTGGCAGCAGCTCGGCGTGAACCAAAAAATAACCGTGGCCGCCTCCGGCCTGCTCGTCGCAGGCGCGCTGTCGGTGGTGGTGTTCTTTACCAGCAAAACGGATTTTGCATTGCTGTACGGCAATATGGATTCCAAATCCGCCGGCGAAATCATCACGGTACTTGAGGAACAAAAAATTCCATACGAAGCCGGCGCCGGTGGCACCAGCATCAAGGTGCCGCGCGAAAAAGTTTATAGCTTACGGATGACCCTCGCCAGTCGTGGCCTGCCGAAAGCGGGCGATGTGGGTTGGGAATTATTCGACAATAAAAATACTGTGAGCATGTCGGATTTTGTGCAGCAGAATAACAAAGTGCGCGCGTTGCAGGGTGAATTGGCCCGGAGCATTTCGATGATTCAAGGGGTCAGCAGCGCCCGCGTGCACGTCGTGCTACCCAAGACGCGGTTGATTGTGGATGACAGCAAAAAAGCCACGGCGGCCGTGCTGTTGAATTTGAATAGCGTCGGATCGATTCGGCCCGAGGCGGTGCATTCCATTCGCCATTTGGTAGCCGGAGGTATCGAGGGCTTGCAGCCCAATAACGTAATGGTGACTGATAATTACGGAAACAAACTCACCACCGAAGGCGAAGGGAACGGCTCCTTCGCGATGGCCAACAACCGGCTAACGGCGCGCCGCAATTTTGAAACA
>CAUZWB010000137.1:0-6283 GCA_963583525.1 Verrucomicrobiia bacterium
GGGAATGGATCCACGATCTTTACAGAAAGAATTAGAAAAGGAGGCGGGTTATGATCCCAAGGATCCTAAGTCTAACAAAAACCGGCAGCTTCGGCCGGTGGTTGAAAAACGGATCGCAAAAGGAGAGCCTGTTCCATGGCAGGAAGTCTACATCAAGGCTCCACGTTCAAAGAAATACACCCCGGCTCAAATTGCCAAAATCAAGAAGAAGAACCCCAATTTCAATACGCGTGTGATCACTCCGAAGGTTTTGGGTGGTGAAACGATGGATGTAAAATATCCAGATCCTCGCACGCCGTTGATGGAATGGTTGCAGGCGAAAGAGAATCCTTATTTCGCGCGCGCTTTTGTTAATCGGGTTTGGGCCAGCTACTTCGGGCGCGGGCTTGTGGAGCCGGCTGATGATTTGAATCTAGCTAATCCTCCTACCAACGCCGGTGTTCTGGATCATCTAGCCAAGGGCTTTGTGGAAAACGGCTATGACATGAAATGGGTGCACCGTGAGATTTTAAATTCCGATGCCTACCAGCGATCCTGGAAGGTCAATGATACCAATCAGCATGATGACAAGAATTTCAGCCGTTACGTCATTCGCCGCTTGCCTGCCGAGGTGGCGGCTGATGCGATTCGCCAAGCGACCGGCTCGGAAGAGCGGATCAAGGAACTCGCCAGTAACATGGACATGCGCATGATTGGGGCAACCTCAACCGGAAGTTATCGCGGTAATAATAACTATATGCTGGGGGTTTTCGGTAAGCCGGCTCGTGAGAACAATTGTGACTGCGAGCGCACCTCAGATCCAACCCTGTTGCAGACCCTTTTTACCCGCAACGATCCGGAGATGCTTTCGCAATTAAAGGCCAAGGGTGGGTGGATTGATGAGCTCTCCAAGCGTTACAAGGTTAAGAATGGAGTGGGTGAGAATGATCGCAGACAACTGGGAACGTTTCGTAGCCGGTTGAATGCGACGAGGAAACAGGTGACCAAGCTGAAGGCTAACCTTCCAAAGAAACCTGCTGATCCTAAAAATATTACAGCAGCAGAGAAATATAAGTCACAATTAGCCTCCCATAAAAAACAAGAGCAGACTCTACTTCGTAGAGTGGGGTATTATCAGAAGAAAATCGCTGAGCTGACACCCAAGAAGCCGAACCCTGATCAGCGGGTGGAATTGCCCGAAGGCGTCGAGAAGCTGATCACGGAAACCTTTTTGCGTACCGTGAGCCGCTATCCTTCAAACAAGGAAATGGAGTTGGCTCGCGTGGACTTGGTGAAATCAAATAACGTTGTTGAAGGAATTCAGGAACTGCTGCTGGCCTTGCTCAACACCAAGGAATTCATGGTGAATCATTAGATCGACTTAGAACTTTAATAACAAAATACAATGGCAACACATACATTCTGTGACGGCGTTCGAAGGCGCGACTTCCTCAAGGTTGGCGCGGTGAGCGGATTCGGGTTGGGCCTAGGCCTACCCCAGTTTTTGGCTAGTGCTGACGAGGGTCGGGTTAATCCCAACGCCAAGGCTAAGGCGGCGATCTTCGTGCGTCTTGGTGGCGGTCCCACCCATATGGACACTTTTGACCTTAAGCCTGATGCACCTGATACGCACCGTGGTGAATTTAAGGAGATTAAGACCAACGTGCCGGGCGTACGCTTTTGTGAGCACCTACCCAAGCTTGCCAAGGTGGCCGATAAGTTTGCCATTCTGCGCGGTGTGAGCCACACACTGGCAGCTCACGGGCTGGGCACTCAGTACCTTATGACTGGCAACCGGCCACTCCCAAGCCTTCGTTACCCCAGTTATGGCTCTGTGGTCAGTAAAGAGATTGGCGGCACCAAGGATTTGCCCGCCTTCGTGGCGGTGCCCAAGCAGGGGAATTCCCCAACCGGATTTCTGGGCGTGGAATATGGCCCCTTTGAAACAGGCGCAACGCCGACCGCCGGTCAAGCGATGCAGGTGCGTGGCCTCGCATTGCGCGGCATCACTCTGGATGACGTGGATCGTCGAAAGGACATGATTGCCAAGTACGATCAGGCTTTTGGAAGCTTCGCCAAGGAAGACAAAATTTTGGCCGGCATGGACGAATTCAGTGCCAAGGCTTACCAAATGATGCGCAGCACCAAGGCACGTGAGGCATTTGATTTAACCAAGGAAAGCGCGGGGATTACCCGGCTCTTTGATGATCAATCTTTTTCACAAAGCTGCCTCTTGGCAACCCGTCTGGTTCAATCAGGCGTGAAGTTTGTGACGCTCAACCTCGGCGGCTGGGATACACACAATGACAACTTTAACAAACTTAAAAACACCAATCTGCCCGCGCTCGACGCTGGTTTGAGCGGGCTGTTCAGTTCTCTTGAAGAAAAGGGGCTCCTTGAAAGTACAGCGGTATTTGTGACAGGCGAATTCGGCCGCACACCAAAGATCAACAAGCGCACAGGACGTGACCACTACCCACGGGCGATGTTCTGCCTAATGGCCGGTGGCGGCATGAAGGGCGGACAGGTAATCGGAGCTTCCGATGCCAAGGGCGAAGGCCCTAAGGACAAGGCCATTACACCTGATGACGTTGCTGCAAGCTTCATGCATTCTCTAGGCATCGACCACACCAAGGAATACCACACCCCCTCCGGCCGCCCCGTAATGATCGTTCGCAACGGCACGGTGATTCCGGAGTTGTTCTAAGGAAACAAATTACTTCAGCCCCGCAGGAAACTGCGGGGCTTTTTTGTTTGAACCGCTAAGGCGCAAAGACGCCAAGGGAAAATAGGGCTTGGCGTTTTGGGGGTTGGGCGGTTCAAATGGGCGGGTGATTTTTTTGCATTTGAATTTGTCTCCTCATCTTCACGCGATGGATGGGGTTTGGATGGTGTTGGGGGCGTGGGTGCTATGGCGGGTGATCGCGGCCGCAAAGGCCCGATGATTTTACCGATGGCTGATGAGAAACAATCTGAACCTGAAAAGGCGAAGCCGGCTGAGACGCCTGAGGCTTCGGAGGCTAAGCCTGTGGAGGAGATGAGTGAGGAAGAGCAGTTGGCGGCGTATGAGGAGGAGATGAAGAATTCCGATTGGGGGCATCAGCCTTGTTAGGGGTTGTTTGAACCGCCAAGGCGCAAAGACGCCAAGGGTTTCTAATTTTTGAGGTTTTGCCGTTGGAGTGAGGGGGTAAAGCTCAACCGTTCTAAAACCACCCCCAAAATCCCATCCCAGAAATCTTGGCGTCTTTGCGCCTTGGCGGTTCAACAAAGATTACCTTAAATCAAACGCTTTGCGTTGGATGGTGGCGTGGTGGGTTTTGAGGGTTGTGGCGATGGCGGCGCGGCTGAGGTCTTTGCGGAAGACGATGGAGGATTCGGATTTCAGATCACGGATGACGTAGCAGTAGGTGTTGTTGGCCATCATGCCGAGGAGCTCGCCTTTTTGGCTGAGGACGAGGTCGCCTTTGGAGGGGTTAAAACTACTGCTGAAGAGGCCGCCGACGAAGGGTTTATCCATCTTCACGTAGCCTTTGTGGGCGGGGTTAAATTTGAATTCCACTTCGCCATAGGATTTGCCGTCGCGGCTGATAACGAAGGCTTTGGGGAATTGATAGGGTCTGGGGGCAATTTGATAGGGCCGGATGCCGCGGCTGGTGGCTTCGGCAATATTCATGAGCGGCGAGGCGAGGACGCGCGGTTCACCGGTTTGGAATTGCGCGTAGGGGAGGTAGTAGGGGGCGGGTTCGGCTTTGCCGGTTTCGGGGGTGCTGAGGGTGGCTTCCACGCGACTAACGCCGGTTGTTTTTGGATGGATGGCGAAGGGGGTGTCGCTGGTGTGCATCAGGCCGTAGACAAAGTTGCCTTGCTGGATGAGGATGGTGTCGGTGGTTTTGGTGGTGCGGCCGGACTTGAGCCAGACTTTGACGCTGCGGCTGCGGAATTGGCGGAAGAGGGTGTTGGCACTGATGGGGGTGTTGTCGATGATCGCCTGTGCGGAGCGTTTGATTTCGGCGACGTTGCCGCCCATGTCTTTCACCGCGCCGAGGGCGACTTCTTCGGCGACTTGCGCGGCCTTGAGATTGACTTTGGTTTTGGTGAGCTCGACGTTCACTGTTTCCGCTTTTTGTTCTGCGTTTTGGGCGCGGGAAGTGGCTTCATTTGCTTTTTGCTGGGCGGCGTTGGCGATTTCGGTGGCTTTGACCTTGGCGACCTCGGCGTTTTGGGCGCGGGTGGTGGCATCGACAGCGCGGGTGGTGGCGGCATCCGCGCGTTTGCGTTCGGTGTCGGTGCGGGTGTTGGCGGCGGTAATGCCTTTGTCTGCGCGGGTGTTGGCGGCGGTAATGCCATTGACAGCGCGGCTGCTAGAGTCGGCGATGCCTTTGTCTGCGCGGGTATTGGCAGCGGCGATGCCATTGTCGGCGCGGGAATTGGCGTCGGCAGCGTCTTTCTTGGCGGCGGCGAGAGCCATCTCAGCGCGTTTTCGGGCATCGGCGAGGGCCATCTCGGCGCGTTTTTGGGCACCGGCGGCGTCTTTTTCTTGGCGGGTGAGGTTGATTTCAAGATTGTTGATGTCGCCTTTGAGCTTGGCGGCTTCGGCCTCAAGTTTTTTGCGTTCTGCTTCGAGTTTCTTTTTTTCCTCCTCGCTGAGCGTGGCGAGCTGGGTGCGTTCCTTGAGTTGTTCGAGGGCGATGCGGTTGGCTTTTTGGGCGGCTTCTTTTTCGGCTTCTTCTTTCTGAGCTTTGCGATACCAGCCGAGGGCTTTTTTCTCGGCATCATCAATTTTCTTGGCGCTGGCTTGCTCGCCCTCGTCGGTGGTGTTGCGGAGGTTGATGAAGGCGCGTTTGTGTTCGTCCAGTTCGACGGCGGCCTGATTAAATTGTAACCGCACCAGTTCGAGGTCGCGGTGGGGATCGCCTAAGCCGGCGCCCGTGGATTGGGAGCCTCCAACACCGGAGTTCTCGTTCTTTTTGGTTTCAATCTCATCCCACGCGGTGAAGTGGATGAGGTTGAGTAGTAAAAAATCGCAAAGGATGAGCAGGAGTGTTTTATTCATAATAAGAGATTAATGGGTGTGGGTGCCGGGCGCGGCTTCGGCGTCCATAATGAGTTGCTGGCGTGTTCCGCGGACGTGATGGATTTTGACAATCGCCACGCATAGGATGCCAAAAATATTTGATGCGTACGCGACGGAAAGGCTGATGCCTTCAAGGCCCAGCATTTTGGCGGCGAGGGTGAGGGCGGTACCGGCGATGCCGATGTAGAGGCCCATATCGAAGAGGTTGTCTTCATTTTCCAGAAGGCGCAGCTTGAGCAGGGGATCGCCCGTGCCGGAGCGGATTTCTTCCACTTTGGATTTGCAGGTGATGTATACGATGATTTGGATCGCCGCAAAGGCAAGAGCCAGAAAGATGTTGAGAGCAAGGTGGCTGCTGGATGCAAACATAGCGTTATTAAGTTCCTGGTTTGGGGTTTGGTTTTCGTCCTCACTGAGGACGGGTAAATTGATGGACACGGTGTATTCGGAGGATTGCGCAGGTTGGAGAAAGACCGGCTCGCCGAGGGCCACGAGGGCGAGGAATAGGGCGCAGACCATGGCGCGGCGGCGCAGGATGAAGTCGCGCACGGCGTTGGCGCTGTTGGCGGTGACGGTGAAAAAACTGTTCCATGCGCGCATGAGGATGATGCAGCCGAGGCCGAGCAAAAGGTATTTTACAAAGAGTGCCCAGCTGGGGTGGCGCAGGCTGAAGGAGGCGGCGGAGTCGAGGCCCAATCCGGCACGATCAGAAATGGGTAGTTGCTGTGCGAGCACCAACATCATGGAGCCGCGCCCGTGGCGCATGGCGTTTTGCAGCCAGCGGGTGCCGGGGCGCCCGTGGCGAATGAGGTAGCGCGTCACGGCTTCGGGCTGGCCGCTCCACACGGAGGCGGCGTACACGGCAGGGAATTCAGAATGTTCCAGCGGGATGAATGGCAACGCGATCCACTCGGCGCGCGTGAGTTTGCCATTGCCGTCGGTGTCCCACTGGATGGGTTGGCCCTTGGCGTCTCGGCTGATCACGTGGCTGAAGAGGTGAGCGAAGGGAGTGTCGATCAATTCATCGGCGGTGATGATGTCATCGCTTTTGCCGTTTTCGTCCAATTCGTTAAACGTATCAAAGGGGGGCACGAGTGTTTGCAGTTTGGCAATTTTTGCCAAACGCATGAGGGTGAGCGTGCTTTCGGTGTCGCGCATCAATTGGCTGAGTTGCGGCTGGGTGAGTCGGCTGGCGAGCAGGGTGAAGGAGTGGAGCGCTTCGTGCAGCTC
>CAUZWB010000138.1:0-6260 GCA_963583525.1 Verrucomicrobiia bacterium
CTGCAAATAATCGCGGGCGGGTTGTCCGGCGGCGTCATTGAGCAGCACACTGTGCCAGCGCTTGGCGAGTTGTTCGTGCACTTTTAAGAGCGTATCTTTTTCGCGACGCTTCTCGCCCGCGCGCGGGTCGTCCTCCAATTCGAGCGGAATACCCGCGCGCTCGGCCAGCCGTTTCACCGCGTCCACAAATCCAATGTGCTCGTATTCCTGAATAAACTTAAACACATCACCGCCCGCGTGACAGCCGAAGCAATGGTAAATTTGCCGCTGCGGATTGACGTTGAAGCTGGGGCTTTTTTCTTTGTGAAATGGACAGAGCGCCACGTGATTACCACCCGCGCGTTTGAGGGGAAAATAGCCGCCGATGATTTCCACGATGTCGCTGGCGGCGCGCACCTGTTCGAGGGTGTTATCAGGGATCAATCGGGCCATAGCACCATTTCGGGCATCAGGGATGAGCCTGTAACCACTCGCGAATGACCGGTGCCTGCGCGTGGGTCGGCTTCAGCACCAGCACGCGGCGATAATGCGTCCGGGCGAGGTCGACGCGCTGAAGTTGTTGCGAATACAGAATGGCCAGCTCGAGGTGCCCGGGCGTGTATGTTGGATACATCTTGAGCAGGTTTCCATATTCGCCCGCGGAATCCAACGGATACTTCGCGCGATCCAACGCCCGGGCAAATCCGTAGCGGGCGTTCATCGAAAGCGGGTTAAGTGAGAGCGCAATTTCATAAACCGGCAACGCGGCCTTCACATCGCCGCTGCTCATAATTGCCAGCGCGAGGTTTTGATGCGCCTGTTGATAGCTCGGATCCAGCTTCAACGCCTCACGATAAGCAGCCCGGGCTTTCTCCAAATTGTTCTGCCGATGAGCCTGATAAGCCTCGTTAAATTTCTCACGCGCCTTTTCGCGATCGCCTCCCGAGGGCCGTTTGGGTTTATGATAAGTATACCGCTCGATGCCCGGCACATCGGGCAATTTCACCTCGGCCACGGTGGGTTTTGAGGTTGCCGGTGGCGTGGGCGGCTGCAGTTTGGGAGGATCCACTTTCGCCACTTGCACCGGTTTGGGTGGCTTTGGCGGTTGAGGTAGATCTGGAATCACCGGCTGAGGTTTGGGCACCGGCGGTGCCACGGCAACGTTGGTGGCAGTCACGGTTACCGGCGGCGGGGCCACGCGGCGGGGCGGCACAGCATTGGTGGTCACCACATGGCCGAATTTACCGCCATTAGGAAACACCGCCTGCACGATGAATGTGGCATCATTGGTGTTCACCTGCAACGGCGGTTCGTAGCCGGCCACGGTGTTGGTGGGCGCGTTGGCCACCACGGCCACAGGATTCAGCGCGCGATCCAAGTCCGCCACGACGCGTTGCACGGCTTGGTCGGCTTTAGGATTCATCTCCAAATACTTGCGATACGCCGCCAGCGCCTGCACCCGCGGTTGCGAAACATTCGGTAGCGCATGTCGATGCAACACAATTGCGAGATTCAATTGTGCGGCGGAATAGTCCGGCTGTTTTTGTAATGCACCGCGAAAACTATCCAACGCTTTCATCGGCAGCTTGCGCTCAAGTTGCACCACGCCGAGGCGGTTGAGAGTGCGGGCGGAGTCCGGTTGCTGCGCCAAGGCGCGGCCGAGTTCCAGTTCCGCTTCATCGAGCCGGCCATCACGCCGACACGCCTCGGCCAGCCAGTAATGCGCGGCGGGGTTGGATTCGAGCTGCGCGTAGGTGCTGAGGTGCTGCCGCGCGTAGGCCGGCTCGCCGGCATCCATGTACAAACGCCCCATGTTAAAATATAAAACGTGCGAACCCTCGCGCTTGCCGAGCATTCGATCCTGCCCCATTAGCTTGATGGCGCGCTGGTACGCCTTGCCGGCGTCGACGTGTTTGCCGCCACGATGCAACGCGAGGCCAAGATGATTCCACGTGCGCCAATCTTCCGGCAAAAGTCGCGTGGCTTTTTCAAATGCGGCAGCGGCTTGTTGGGGCCGGTTGCCGTCAAGGTGTTCGCGCCCTTCCAGCATCGCGCGCGCGCCGGGCGGTGTGCAGCCGGCGCCGAGCAACAACGTTAGCAGCGCCATCGTTTCAGTAAATTTTTGTCTCGTTCCCATGGAAATATTCGTTAGCCTTGCGGATCAGTATGTTCGCAAATTCACAGGATTTGGCAAAGATGCGTTATTCACGGGCTGGGCGCATCTTGTTCACTTTGGCGTTAGGGCTAGGAATTTTACTGGCCGCGCCGCCCGCACAGTCCGCAGAGCCCAAAAAATCCCGTGTCATTCGCGTGCGCGACGGCGCCGCCACGCGCTTTCTCACCCCCAATCCTGCCCGCGTACGGGCGATGCTGGATCGTGCACTACCGAAGTTGACCGGCCAAATCACCGCGCGCGCGGCTTGGCGCACGTTGGTGACGCCGGCAGATATCATCGGCCTCAAGGTGGATGCTCATCACGGGCCAATGGCCGGGACGCGTCCGGCGAGTGTGGAATCGGTGGCGCGCAGTCTGATAGACGCCGGCATTCCGGCGCGGCAAATTGTGATTTGGGATCGCTCGCTGGAGGAATTGAAAAAGGCCGGCTACGAGCGCCTATCCAAATCTCTCGGCGTGCGGCTGGCGGGTGCGCGCGATACGGGCTACGAATCGCATCCTCATTTTGATGTCACCCTCACCCATCCCTTGCAGCCGGGCGACCGGCACTTCGGCAAGCCCGAGAACGCACAACAGGAACGACTTTCGCATTTATCCAAACTGCTCACGCGAGAACTCACTTGCATCATTAACCTGCATCCGCTCATCGCCCATCCAGTCACCGGCTCGCGCGGTCATCTCGATGCGCTTGGGCTCGATAGCGCGGACAACACCTCACGGTTAGGCAAATCACCCCATCACCTTCGATTGGCCGTGCCCAACTTTTATTTGATGGCCGCGTACTCGCGCACCCTGCCGCCCGCCCGCATCATCGCCGAACTAAAACCAAACGGCAGTAGCCGCGCCCTACTGCTACAACCCACTACCGGTAAAGAATTTTTCTATTTTCATAAAACCAGTGACGAAGCCCTTCCCTTGACGCGCGCACTGCGCGATGCGTTGAAGGCAGCCACCACCACCGGCAACACCGAGGCGCAAGCAGTGCTGGTATTGGACGAAGCCACCGCGTGGCGACAACATCTACTGCCCCACGGCGGCACCGTGCTGGGTGCACATCAACTGCGTACCGACCGCGCCCTGCCCGCGCCCCGCGTGCGGCTCTGCATCACCGATGCGCTATTGTGCCAATTTCATTTGGCCGACACGCGCCGCGCGGACTATGCCACCACGCTGAATGAATTGTGGCTGAGCACCGATCCCGTGGCGTTGGATATGATGGCTGCGGATCGCATCGTGAAGCTGCGGCAGTTTGTGAAACTCCCCACCCGCGCAGAGGCAAAGGAAATGCGCCGAGCCGCCGGCCGGATGGGGATGGGCGTGACGCGGCTTGAAGACGTGGAGATTACTGATCTCCCCGCGCGGCAGAAATGAAATCCCGAATGAGCGACAGCTCTTCCTCGCCCGCGATTGTGTGCTCCTTGGGTAATTCCTTCGCCTCAATTTGCAAACCGCCGTCCTGCCGCAAAAGGTTTAACTGGCCTTTCACTTTGTCCGCCGGGATGAGCGGGTCAAAGGTGCCCAACGTGAACAGAATTTTTTGCTCCTTCGCCACCGGCGAAAGTTCCGTGATCGCCTGTTCCGGTTCGTGAATGTAACCACTCACGCCCACGCAACCGGCTAGCCGATGCGGATATCGCATCGCCACTTCCATCGTCATCAAACAGCCTTGGCTGAATCCAAATTGGAAAGTTTGGTCGGTGGGAAAGCCCGCTTCGCGCTGGGCATCGAGCAATTCAAACAAGGCCGCCCGGCTGCGCTCCACGCCGGGCGCGGGGTTTTCATAAATGTCGTACCACGAAAATCCGCTGGAATAATCATCCGGTGCATTCACGATCAAATAATTCAGCCAAGGCAAACCCATCGCATCCGGCAGCCATCGATAACCTTCCATGCTGTCGCCCAAGCCGTGCAACACCACCATCAACGATTTTGAATCCGCCTCGCCAGCGGGAATGAGTTCGTGCTTTAGCATTTTTACATCCTCGGAATGGTGATGCCTTTTTGGCCTTGGTATTTGCCGCCGCGGTCGGCGTAGCTGGTTTCGCAAACTTCTTCGGCTTCGAAAAAGAGGACTTGGGCGAGGCCTTCGTTAGCGTAAATTTTTGCGGGCAGCGGGGTGGTGTTGGAAATTTCCAGAGTTACGTGGCCTTCCCATTCGGGTTCGAAGGGAGTCACGTTGACGATGATGCCGCAGCGGGCGTAGGTGCTTTTGCCGAGGCATACGGTGAGCACGTGGCGCGGGATGCGAAAGTATTCCACGCTGCGCGCGAGGGCAAAGGAGTTGGGCGGCACAATGCATTCGTCGGCCTTGATGTTTACAAACGATTTATCATCGAAGCCTTTGGGGTCGACGATGGTGCTGAAGACGTTGGTGAAGACTTTGAATTCGTCGGACACGCGCAGGTCGTAGCCGTAGCTGGAGACGCCGTAGCTGATGACGCGGCTGCCGTCTTCGGCGGCGCGCACTTGGTCGGCGGCGAAGGGCTCGATCATGCCGTGCTCCTTCGCCATTCGGCGGATCCATTGGTCGGAGTGTACTCCCATCTTGTGAATTAAAAACGGCCCGTGGTTGCCTCGGGGCCGTTAAGTTAGGGGCGACGGCGGTCCCGCAAGACCGCCGCCGCGGTGTTCTCCACCTACCAACTTAAAGATGTTTTTTGATATTCGGTGACGCGGGTCTCGAAGAAGTTTTTCTCCTTGGCGAGGTCAATGGTTTCGGACATCCACGGGAATGGATTAGTGTCACCGTACTTAGCCTTAAGGCCGATGCGTTCGAGGCGGCGATCGGCGATGTACTGCACGTACTCGCGGAACATCCCGGCGTTGAGGCCGAGGATGCCGCGCGGCAGGCAGTCCTGCGCGTAGGCGACTTCGAGCTCCACGGCTTCCTCGATGAGGCCGTCGATTTCCTTTTGGAATTCCGGCGTCCACGCCTCGGGGTTCTCGGCTTTGATGCCGTTGATGAGGTCGAGGCCGAAGTTCATGTGGATGGTTTCATCGCGCATGATGTATTGAAACTGCTCGCCAATGCCGGTCATTCGGTTGCCGCGATGGAAGGACAGGATCATCACAAACCCGGAATAGAAAAAGATGCCTTCCATGATGACGTAGAACCCGATGAGGTTTCTGAGGAAAGTTTGGATGCCTTCGGTGGTGTCGGTGTTGAAACCGTCCTCCATAATTTCGCGGGTGAGGCGCATCTCAAAGTTGTCCTTGTCGCTGATGGACGCCACCTCGTGATACATATTGAACACCTCGCGCTCATCGAGCCCCAGCGATTCACAAATGTAATGGAAGGTGTGCGTGTGGATGGCTTCCTCGAAGGACTGCCGCAGCAAGTACTGCCGGCACTCGGGATTGGTGACGTGCTTGAAAATCGCGAGTACGATGTTGTTGCCGACCAAGCTCTCGGCGGTGCTGAAGAAACCGAGGTTGCGCATAATCACGCGGCGCTCGTCGGCGCTGAGCTTGTTGGATTTCCACAGCTCGATGTCTTTTTGCATCGGCACCTCGTCGGGCATCCAATGGTTTTTGCAGCCGTTAAGGTAGTGTTCCCACGCCCATTCGTACTTGATGGGCATCAGCTGGTTGACGTCCACGGCTTGACAGTTGATGAGCCGTTTGTCCTTGGCATTGATTCGTTTGGTGAGGTCGTGCGCCTCGGCGGGTTGGTCACTTACATTACAACAAGACATAGATTTCCTTTGGTTGAGTTTTTTGTTTTAGTAAATTACTGGCAGGCCTCGCACTCGGGGTCGAGGATGCTGCACGTGGGAGCGGCAACCAGTTCGCTGGACGCCGATTTGCTTTTCATCCACTCCGGCTGCACGCCGTATTTGTTGATGTCCACGGTCGATTTTTCAATATTCGTGGCACCGAGGGTGCGCAGGTAGTAGGTCGTTTTCAGGCCGGCTTCCCACGCGAAGAAATACATATCGCTCAAAATGCGGCCGGTCTTGCCGCCCTCGGGCACTTGCCGGAGGTCAAAGTACAGGTTCAGTGATTGGCCCATATCGATCCACTTTTGGCGCCGCGCCGCGCAGGCGATCAGCCATTTGGAATCAATCTCGAATGAGGTGCGAAAGATGTCCTTCATGTCATCCGGA
>CAUZWB010000139.1:0-6246 GCA_963583525.1 Verrucomicrobiia bacterium
TAATAGCGCGGGATCCAACACATCCGGTCGGTTGGTGGCGGCAATAATGATGATGCCCTCTTGTGAATCAAAGCCATCCATTTCAACCAACAGTGCATTCAGCGTTTGTTCGCGCTCATCGTTACCTCCACCGAGACCGTGACCACGGTGGCGGCCTACGGCGTCAATTTCGTCAATAAACACCAGGCAAGGTGTGCTTTTGCGTGCTTGTTCAAACATGTCCCGCACGCGGCTCGCCCCCACGCCTACAAACATTTCCACGAAGTCCGAGCCGCTGATGTTGAAAAACCCCGAATCCGCTTCACCTGCAATGGCTTTCGCCAGTAGCGTTTTTCCGGTGCCGGGCGCGCCAATCATCAGGATGCCTTTGGGGATGCGTCCGCCGAGTTTTTGGAATTTTTTGGGGTCCTTTAAAAACTCAACCAATTCGCTGACTTCATCTTTGGCTTCCTCCACACCGGCCACGTCTTTGAATGTGATTTTATTTTTATCCTTATCTATCAACCGCGCTTTACTTTTGCCAAAGTTCATTGCGCCCTTGCCCGCCATTTTAATTTGGCGAATGAAGAAAAAGTAGATGAAGAAAACGATGATCAAAAACGGAAGAATCGTAATCAGGAAACTCATCAGCAGCGTGCTCTCGCGTTCTTGCGTGATGTTGGGTGCGGTGAGAAGTTGAACCTCGTGGTCTTTCGGAATATACGACTCAAAAGTAAAATGTTCGCCGTGTTTGTGGCCATTGCGACCGGGCTCATTGATGGGATCCCCGTTTGAATCCGTTTTGGCAATGATTCCGCTGATCTCGCGCAAATCCGTCGTCTGCGAGTATTTGACTTTCGCCTCAACGATATGCCCCTTATCAAGCAGCTCCTTAAACTCACGATAATCCATTTGTTGCTCTGCGCCTTTTTTTGGATCCGTATTAAGCGTAAGCAGCACAAAAATTGCGCCGAAGATGACGAGGTAAATAATCCACGGCTTCATCGAGCGTTCGGTTGCATTCGGTTCTTTTTCTTTCATTCGCGAAGGAGCAGCTTATCACAGAAATCAGGTTTGGGCAAACCCTTAGACAGGCATCCAGCGCCACTCTAAAAACCGCTGTGTATCCGGCCGGATTTTGGCCATTTCACCGATGCGCAGGCCTTGAACCCAGAAAATTTCCCCATTCGTTGCGCAGGCAATAATGCGTCGATGTTTTTCGGCTGCGGGCACTTTAGCGTTGGTAAATAAATCCTGGAGCTTGGTTGAATTCCCCAGCCCGATGGGTTGAAAGCAATCTCCCGCCCGCCAATGCCTCAGCATGACGCTCGACCCGACTCGGTCTGCATCGAAACACTCTACGCCCAGTCCGGACATGGGCAGTTTATCTGTGCCCATGCGGCAACGGAGTGTGGCCCCGCAAAATTGAGATTCATTCCAGCCGGCATGAAATGTCCAATCTATTGAATCGGGCGGGCTTTTATCGGTGTTGGATTTTTCTGAATGCAAAAGACCGGCGATGTCCCGCGTTAATCGTTCTGCGGAATTGATGGATCGTGATTGTCCGGGGTGAAGGCGTAGATGTTCAATCAACTGATGCCCCGGCTCCACACCGCGCGCAATGAGCTGATGCCAAATCACCTGGCGTTGCAACGCTGGATGAAGCTGGGCAAAGGGCTGAGGTGCCTTCGCAGTTAACCATTCCGCCGCTAAAATTTTGACGCAATCAGCGTCCTCGCTCACCAGGTTTTGGGATTGGAGGACGGCCGAATCTGTTTGCAAATGAAATTCATCGCGCAACAGCGGCAGTAATTGATTGCGAATGCGATTGCGTAAATGAGCCGGATCCATGTTGCTTGCGTCTTCGTGAAACGAAACACCTTCCGCTTTGGCGTACGCCAGAATTTCAGCTTTCCGCAACTTTAGAAGCGGCCGAACGATCCGCATGCTCGGTTGCCCCGGGAACGGAGCCGCCTCCGTCATGCCCCCCAAGCCGCGCCCGCCCGCTCCGCGCAGCAGTCGCCAGAAAAATGTTTCCACCTGATCATCCGCGTGATGCCCCATGACCACCCAACTGCATTGATGCTGCCGCGCCATTCTGGAAAGAAAATCAAGCCGCGCATCGCGGGCGGCTTTTTCAAGTCCGTGTCGGCGAATGGTTTCTCCATTCGGTTCCCATTCGCCGACCACAATTGGAATGTTGAAATCATCAGCCGTTTGTTCGACGAGTTGCTGATCAGCATCCGACGCACCGTCGCGTAATTGATGGTTGAAGTGCGCCACCACAATTCGATGGTTACGCAATGCATGCAGCAGCACCATCGAATCCACTCCGCCTGAAACGGCGACCAATACAGGTTCATTTGTCGGCAGGGGGCATCCTGCAACACTTTGGGCGAGTGCGCTCATCACGCCAGCATTTGTTTAATGACCTTGCCTTCGACGTCAGTGAGGCGAAAGTCGCGGCCCTGGAAACGGAAAGTGAGGCGTTTGTGATCGATGCCGAGTTGGTGGAGGATGGTGGCGTGGAGGTCATGAACGTGACATTCGTCGGAAGCTGCGCCGAAGCCAAACTCGTCGGTCTCGCCCACGACATTGCCGGGCTTGATGCCGCCGCCGGCAAACCACATGCTAAAGGCGTCGATGTGGTGGTTGCGTCCGGGCGATGCGCGTTTTTCGCTCATCGGGGTGCGCCCGAATTCTCCGCCCCAAATCACTAGCGTGTCGTCAAGCAGTCCGCGCGCCTTGAGATCGCGAATGAGTGCGGCGCACGGTTGGTCAACATCTTTGGTCACCTTATCAAAATCCTTCGTGAGTGTTTGGGATGGGCCGCCGTGCGAATCCCAGTTGGTGTGGTAAAGCTGCACGAAGCGTACGCCGCGTTCGACGAGTCGGCGCGCGAGCAGGCAGTTGTTGGCAAAGCTAGCCTTGCCAGGTTGAGCGCCGTAAAGGTCGAGTGTAGCTTTGCTTTCGCTCTTGATGTCAATGAGCTCCGGCGCGCTGGTTTGCATGCGGTACGCCATTTCGTAGCTGGCGATGCGCGTTTGGATTTCGGGGTCGCCCGTCTCCATCGCGCGTTTGAGGTTCAACGCGCGCACCGCGTCAATGGATTCCCGTTGGCGAACGCTGTCGATGCCTTTAGGGCTGGCCAAATTCAAAATGGGATCGCCATTTCCGCGCAAGGGCACGCCTTGAAACGTAGTCGGCAAAAAACCACTCGCCCAGTTCACGCCCCCACCCCGCGGCCCGCGCGGGCCTGATTGCAGCACCATGAATCCTGGTAAATCGCGCGACTCGGTGCCAATGCCATAAGTCACCCACGAGCCCATGCTTGGTCGGCCAAAGAGCCCTGTGCCCGTGTTCATGAATAGCTTGGCCGGTGCGTGATTGAATAGTTCAGTTTTGCAGGTGCGCACCAGCGTCAACTCGTCTGCCACTGTGCCGATGTGCGGGAAACATTCACTCACCCACATCCCACATTGGCCGTGTTGTTTGAAATCACGGATGGTGCCCTGCAATTTGTTCGCGTCTTTGAACGAGCTGTTCATAAATGCAAATCGCTTGCCTTTGGTGAACGACTCGGGAATGGGTTGGCCGTGTCGTTTTTTGAGTTCCGGTTTCCAGTCAAACAAATCCAAATGTGACGGCCCGCCGGCCATGAACAGAAAAATTACGTTCTTCGCCTTGGGCAAAAAATGAGGTTGCTTCGGTGCAAACGGGTTCGCCGGATTTGCCGATGCTTGTTCGCCCATTAATGACGCCAACGCAATTGATCCGAGGCCCATTCCGCACTGGCTGAAGAAATGCCGACGTGTGGCGATTTGCAGAGTGTTATTATTGGGAATCATTCTCGCGTAATTGTTTCGTCAATATTCATCAGCACCCGCGCAACGATTGTCCATGCGGCTAATTCCGTTACGGGCAACCCGTCCGTTTCACGTCCCTTTAGCAGGGTTTCCGCTTGGGCCGGATCTTTGGTGAAGGCAGTCATTTCGTGTTTCAATAAATCGGATAGAATCTTGGCTTCATCTATATCGGGATTTCGTGCGAGGCAAAGACGAAAGGCAAAACGTAATTTTTCAACATCACTCCCCTGCCCTTCTTTAAGGATGCGCCGTGCGAAGCCGATATTGATTTCAAAATACGCCGGATCATTCAGCAACGTGAGCGCCTGCAAGGGAGTGTTGGAGCGCAGGCGCCGGGTGCAAGCGGCGAAGGCGTCGGGCGTGTCAAAAATTTTCAATGCTGGGTGCGGAGTTGCGCGCCAACGGTAAGTGTACACCGCACGCCGAAAACGTTTTTCGCCAACGCTGGTCTTCCAGCTTCGTGAGTGTTGCCCCAGGTTCATGCAGCCGTCCGGTTGCGGCGGGAACACGCCGGGGCCACCCCGCTTGCGGCTGAGCAATCCGCTGATGGCGAGTGCGTTGTCGCGAATAATTTCGCCTTCCAATCGCATCCGAACCTGTCGGCCGAGCAATCGATTGTATGGATCGAGTTGATGTAAATCTGCGCGTCGTTTTGAAGCTTGGCGGTATGTGGCCGAGGTGACCATTAGCCGATGCATTGCTTTTCGGCTCCATTTCAATCGCACAAACTCCGTGGCAAGCCAATCGAGCAATGCGTAGTTCGAGGGCCGTGTGCCTTGCGTGCCGAAGTCATTTTCTGTTTGCACCAAACCCACGCCAAAGTGGTGCTGCCACATTCGGTTCACGGTTACGCGCGCGAGGAGTGGGTTTTCGCGGCTGGCCACCCAGCGTGCAAATTGTAGCCGGTCGGCCTTTTCCTGATCGGGAAACGCGTGCAGCACTGCCGGCACGCCCGGTTGCACTTCCTCGGATGGCCGTGTGAAGTTGCCCTTCACCAGCCGGAATGTTTTGCGCGGCGACTTGCGTTGGCGCATCACTAACGCAGTCGTTGATTTGGGCCGTTTCTTTTTCAATGCGGCCAATTCCTTCGCCAATTTTTTCTGTGCTTCGCTGTCTTTCTTTGCGCCATTTATTTTTACCTGTAAGGTTTTCAGTTTGAGGTTGTGTTCTGCGCGCGCGGCGGTTTCGTCGGCGGTGGGGGTTTCTACGCGCGGTTCATCGACTTGATTGAAAAAGGCGAACATCCGATAAAATTCAACTTGCTTCAAAGGGTCAAATTTATGGTCGTGGCATTGGGCGCAGCCGAAGGTGAGGCCGAACATCACCTCGCCCGTGGTTGCGATACGGTCGATGATGGAGTCCACACGAAATTGCTCCTTGTCCACGCCGCCCTCGGTGTTAATTTGTGTGTTGCGATGGAAGCCAGTTGCAATGCGTTGGGCTTGCGTGGCGCCCGTCAGCATGTCGCCCGCGAGTTGTTCGATGACGAATTGGTCAAAAGGTTGGTCAGCGTTGAATGCTTCAATCACCCAATCGCGATAACGCCACATCACGCGTGGCGCGTCGTGGCTGTAGCCATCGCTGTCCGCATAACGTGCGGCATCAAGCCAGAATCGGCCCCATCGCTCTCCGTAATGTGGCGACGCGAGCAACTTATCGACAACACGCTCGTAGGCATCAGGGCGCTTGTCTGCGAGGAACGCATCAATCTCGGCCGGGGCAGGAGGCAGGCCAATTAGATCCAAATGCACCCGTCGCAGCAGAGTGGCTTTGCCTGCTTCAATTGAAGGGCGGAGTTTTGCCTTTTCGAGTTCAGCTAGGATGAAGCGGTCAATCTCATTGTGTGGCCAATCCGCCTGATTCACCTTTGGTAACGCGTGACGTTGAGGTTTGAGGAATGCCCAATGCTCCCCTTCTCTTCCCTCCAGCGCGATCGCGCCTAAAGCCAAACTGCAGAGAATTAAACGCCAAGCATTCATCGCGAATAACTTAACGGAATTACACTGCGGAAACAAGGTGGGATTCACTCATGTTGCCAACTGTTATCAGTGAACACTCAATTCTGTGGAATCCGGTTCAGCGTATAGTAAAACGTGTCGTGCCATAGTTTTTCGCCGGCGGCGCTGCGGGCATCCAAGCCGCGCACGGCGGTGACGTAACCCGCTTTCCAACCCTTGAGGCGGAGCCGCACCTTTAAGCCATCTTTAGACACAGTCGCGCTAGCCACATCAATGACCGTGAAGCTGTCTTTTTTGCCATCGTGATCGAATTCCGGGGAACCATAATTTTTGTGGTATTTGTAATTGTATTGCCACACATCATATCCCGCCGCATCGCCAGCGGCTTTGGGGTCAACTGGTTTTGTGAAAGTCAGCTCAAACCCATCCGGCATGGCGTGAAC
>CAUZWB010000140.1:0-6232 GCA_963583525.1 Verrucomicrobiia bacterium
ATTCGCGAGCAACAGGAAGGGATCGGCAATGATTCCGGAGCCTTAAATCAAGGTGGCTTTTCCAGCGCATTGGCTTCCGCGCTCGGGCCGGCGGCGTTTGCCACCAACTCCGTTGGAGGATCCGGTGCTGGATTTAATTACTGGGGCAAGTTTGGCCTTAACTGGGAGTTGGCACTCGAGGCGATCAACAATGATACCCGCGTGGAAATCCTTTCGCGGCCGCGCATCCAAACCACCCATGCATCGCTGGCCGAGCTGTTCATTGGCGACACGCGACCGGTGGTCACCGGATCCATCCGCGATATCAATGGCGGCACCAGTTCGCAGTATCAAATGCAAAAAATCGGAATCACGCTTGAAGTGCTGCCCTTCATTAATGACGAAGGCGTGGTGTCCATGGAAATTAACCAGCAAATTCAGGACATCGTTGGCTCACAAATCATCGACGGCAACGCCGTGCCCATCACCACCGATCGTTCGGCCAACGCCAAGGTAAACGTGCGTGATGGCGAGATGGTGGTGCTCGGCGGGTTTATCAAAACCAAGGTCACCGAAACACAAAGCAGCGTCCCCGTGCTAAGCGACGTCCCGGTTTTGGGCGCTTTATTCCGTCGTACAGTGGATGTAAACGAGCGCAACGAGCTCATCGTGATGATGCGGCCCACCGTGTTGGCTTCGCCCGAGGCAGCCTACACAAAAGAGCTGAGCGAGTTGGAAGGCAAACCGGGCTTGAAAGCGGCGCAGTTTAACGAGCGTTTGCTGACCAATAAATGGGAGGTTTTTTTGGATGAAGATCGCAAGCGCAAGGAGAAAATTATGCGCGACCGGCATGGCATCGACATGACCGAACCCGATGAGAAACCGTTGGCCGAACCGCGGCGGTTAAATGGTTTGGATCAATTACGGCGCCAACAGCGCTAAGCTTAACGCTGGCCGTCGTACCACCAGTTGCACGTCTCACGGCGGCGGAGGTTGAAGCCTGCCGTGAAGGTGGAGCGGAGTATGAAGCCCATCAGCCGCAGCGGTGAATACATCACCATGCGGCGGTTGGAGGAAAGCAGCGGCGGGCGGCGGATGATGCGCACTCGCTGCCGCCGTCGGCGGGCGAGTCGCTTGAGGCGGTGATCGAATTCAATTTCTTCCGCTGCATAAAGTTTGTGGCTGAAGCCTTCCAACTCACGAAATGCTTCCGCGCGGCAGAAAATATACGAGCCGGCCGGCCAACTAAATACGCGGCTGATTAAGTTCCAAATTCCCAGCCCAATGCGCGCCCACCACGGCATCGCTTTCATCCGGATCACCGCGCCGCCGCCGAGGGTGTTTTCGGCTTCCATCAAATCCGCCGTGGCAGCGAAGAGCCCCTCGCACGGCGTGGAATCCGCATCGAGAAAAATAATCCAATCCCCCCCCGCCGCATTCCCCGCCGCATTCCGCGAGCGGGAGATTTGGTTTTCCCCTTCAAACACTACCCGCGCCCCGGCGGCTTCCGCGATGGCGGCGGTGCGGTCGGTGGAATTATTATCGCAAACCACCACCTCCATTTCCCACCCCCGAGTGCGAAAGGCCGCGCCGGCAGCGTCCACCGCAGCCAAGGTCTCGCCCAAAAGTTTCTCCTCGTTAAATGCAGGAATGGCAACGGATATCAACACGCCGCACTGTGCCCCGAATGGTGGGCAACTGAAAGTCGAGAATAGAACTGAAGATTAATGACCAAGTTCCAATGCCCAAAACCCAAGGAATTCCTAATGGCCAAGAAACGCTGTTCCTTGGGAATTGGAGCTTGGATATTCCTTGGTACTTGGGCATTGGTCATTGAGACTTCCCCCTCCCTCTGTCACTGTTGTTCCTCGGTTTTAACCGGCAACCCAATGGAGAGTTTTCCGAAAAAAAAGATGTCCACCCCGCGCAAGCCGGGCCGATGGCGGCGGCGTTTGGTGTGGGGCACGGGCACGTTGGCGGTATTGCTGCTGCTGAGTTGGGTGGTGCTCACCAGCAATTGGTTCCTGCGCGCGGTGTTGCTGCCCAAGGTGAATCACGCGCTCAATGCCACGGTGGAATTTGAAAACGCCAAGTGGTCGTTCGGCAGCCAACTTCAGTTGGAAGGCGTCACACTCCAAGCTATCGGCGAGCGGCCTCTCCTCAAAGCCTCCCGCGTGGAGATCAATTATCAATGGCGCGATTTGTTTGCGGGCCGAATGGAGTTCGGCAAAATTGAGTGTGATGAACCCGAACTATTTTTGCACATCGACCGCAACGGCCAAGCCAACTATGCCCCCTTGCTTGAGCGTCCCCGATCAGATCACCCTCGCAAACCCCTCCGAATTAAACAAATTGCAATCAACGGCGCGCGCGTTGAGTATCGCTGTGATCATCAAAGTGGCACCACCGAGACCGCGCAATTGTCCGGCGTGAACATCACCTCCGGCGAATTTGCCGCCGGCCAACCCGGCGAACTCACCGTGAACGGGCGCGCCGGATACTCCTTGAAACCGCTCCAGCAACCCGGCCAAGGATTGGCTGGTGAGTTTCAGTTGAAATTCACGCACCAACTTGATGAACATTTGTTCCCCACACGGCTCAAAAGCAAAGGTCATTTTCAGGTGGCTCTGGCTACCGGACAATTTGCATTTGCCACGGGGCTGAACACGGAATTAGACACCGAAGCCACCGCGAAGGCATTGCAACGATTTGCCCTGCACTTCACGCACGCGGGCACTGCGCTGGGCAAGCTCGAGGCAAGCGGTGCTTTGCAGCCCGGCGCCGGAGCGGCGAATCTTACTGTGACATTGCATGGGGTGAATCAGCGCGTCCTGAATTTTCTGGGTCGGCCGGTTGGGCTCGATTTTCATTCCACCGTGCTGGACTCCACCAACCACGTTCGCGTGGCGGGTTTCGGCAAAACGCTGGAAGTGCGCGGCACCCTGCAAGCGCAGCCGTTCCACCTTAGCTCCAGCGGATTCACCACGCCGCCGCTGGAACGTGGCGGAGGGGAATATGCCTTCGCTATTGACACTGCCGCCCGCACTGCTCGGCTCGACTCGCTGGCATTGAACGCCACGCATGAGGGCACTCCTTTGCTGGTTGGGCATCTCGATCGGCCCATGCAGTTTGACTGGAGCACCCGAACCGCACCCTTGGGCGAATCGTTATTTTCGCTCTCTGCGCAAGACATCAATCTCGCCGATTGGCCTTCGTTGCTGGGGCAATACGCTATGGAAGGCCACGTGGCTGCCGGTGTGAAAATTCATTTTCAGGAAGCCGGTCGTCGCATCGACTTTGCCCTCGCGGCCGAAGGTGCCGGCTTGCGGTTGCAGAAAGGCGATCCCATCCTCTTACCCGCCAGCCTGCGCGCGGATGGGACATTGCAAGACTTTCGTCAGTTAACGCTTTCCAAATATTCATTGCGCCTCGGCAGCACCAATGCCCCGGCGTTCAACGCCTTCGGCAGCAATGTGCAATGCGATTTACGCGAACGCACAGCCAGCGGTGAAACCACAGTGCGGGCCGATTTGGCACGCGTGCGTCCGTGGATTTCCAAGGCGCCCAATTCACTGAGTGGAACATTGGATTTTAATGGCACAATGACAGCGGGCCTGCGCGCCCCACAATTTCAATCTGTTAAAGGTCAACTACATTTGGAAAATTTCAATTTCCGAGCGGGACAACACAGGATCACCAACCTGTTCACACGAGCCAATGTTGACCTGCGCCTCGACGGCGGTCACCGGCTCAAGGTGAACAGCCTTGGCGCGCGCGTAGCGTTGCGCGGCTATGAAATTGCGCCGCACCTCACTGCCAAAGGCGATTGGGATTTGCGCTCGGGTCATCTTAATTTCCAGGAAATCGTGTTGAAGGATTTCCGGCTCGCTCGGTTTGCCACCCAAACCGGCACTACACAGTTTACCAACGGCGTGCTTGCGGCCACCGTTTCGGTGAATCACATTCCCGACCGACACACTCAAGTGAATGGTCAAGCGACCTTCACCGACATCCGCCAACCCGGTTGGCGCGCACCGGTGACGTTTTCCGCCAGCGGGAAATTAACGCTCGACGAAAGCCGCACCGCGCGTTGGCCGGTTTCGGTGGCCGGCTTGCGCGTAGAATTTCCGCGCGACGATGTACTCGACGGAGAACTGCAACTCAACGGCGGCTGGCATCCACACACCGGCGCTGCCGCCTTCACACTGGAAGATGCCGAGCTGGATCATCGCCTGCTCGCACCGTGGTTGGTCGACCTCGGCGGGGCGCTAACATGGAGCGGCGGCAAGCTTAAAGGGATCGGAAAAACCGAGGTCAACCTTGACGGCCACGGTGGCGGAACCGTGCGCGGCATGGTTCACGCCAGCGGGGTACTCGCCGAGGCGCAGGATTTCGATTGGCCAAAGGCGCCGATGAACGCCGAGTTGTACCTTGATTTTTCGCGCACGATTCCACAGGGCGGCCGACCGGTGAATACGGTTCGGGATGCTAATCTCAAAGTAATGTTGCCCGATAAAACCGCCGCCCGTTTGCGCTTCAGCGGCCAGCATCACCCCGGCATCAATCGCTGGCGCGTGGTGTTTCAACCGCCGGCGGAAAAGGAAAAGAGTTTCATCAATCATCATTTGCTTCAGCCGTTGCTTGGTAAACAACTTGCCCCGCGCAAACTCACGCAAGGCGTGCTGCAGCTCCCGGGCAAACTGGAGATTACCAGCGACGGCCAAGGTGGGTTTCAAATGAAAGGCGATGTGGAACTCGCCAGCGTGCGGATGGACGATCCAAGCAAGCAATGGCCCGACAAAATCCTTAGCGCCACCGCCTCACTCGACCTCACCCGCCAAGCGGTGCCCGGAACCGACGAATGGCGGCTCCGCTCCAACGGCACCCGCGGCTTCATTTTCATCAATAACAAACACAGCGGTACCTTCAGCGTGAAAGGTGATTTTAACCCATTTCGTAGCCATGGAAATTTGGAATTGGATTGCCGCGACTTGGACCAGCTTGCCCTCGCCCCCGTGTCCGATTTGCTCGGCGGCCCCGCATTCAAAACGGTCCGCGTTAAAATGCTCAAAGGCTCGGTGCGCATTGATGGAGCTGGTAGTGGCCAGGTGGAGGCCCTTCTTCATGTAGATCGCGTGCGGTTGAGGGGGGATCTCGAGCGTGCGCCTGCCCGCGCTTTGCTTCTCAATTTCAAGGGCGGTGTGACTAATCACGTTTATCACTTCGATAATTGTGCTGCGACATTAACGGCCACCAATGCGTTTACCGGGGAATCCAGTCTGAACGTAACGGGCAGTTTGAATTTTACCCGGCGCGATGCTCCTTCGGGTCATTTGAAAGTTTCATCCAAGTCGCTCGACATCACGGCGCTGGAAGAAATGTTTGAACAATTTAGCAGACCCAAACCCGCCGCACCCCCGGCTGCGCCCATCGCACCCATTGTGCCAGCGGTGACGCGTTCGGTGTTTCAAAATTTACGGTGGGATTTCGATGTGAAAGAGATGCGTTGGTTTGGCCTCACCGGCACGAATGTGATTGGAACCATCGTGCGTGATGGCCGCAAAGTGCGTCTCGAACCCCTGGAAATGAAACTCTTCGGCGCCCCCGTGATGGCCGAAGGCTGGTTTGAGCCCCAAGGAAACCGCACGCGCTATGCGATGAATTTTGCGTGTGAACAGCTTCCGCTGAATCAACTGAACGACTACTTCAAAATAAAACGCGCGCATAATTACGGATTGCTTGATACCCGATTCCACGTGGCCGCCAACGCGTTGAATGGGCCTGAATTCCAAAAAAGTTTTTTACTGCGCGGTATTGAAAGCGGCCGGGCCCGTTTCACAACCACCAAAGCGCATTGGGCTTTTTTCCGAGATGGTAAAATGCCCAGACCCAATGTCATTCCATCCGCTGTGACCAGCATTATCCAATTCGTCCCCGGCCTGTCATTACCTATGGATCAAGTGTCCGGTGCCTTAGGAAAATTCGCGTCCCTGTTGGGTGACAAGGAGTTGGGGGCCAGCCATTTGGATCAGGGGCAGTTGTTGGTTTCTGTAAAAAACGGTCTCATTTCACATGATTTCACAGTGGCCGGGCCACTCGTTCGGGCAAATATTCAGGGCGATTTTAAGCTGGCAGATAATTGGGATAAGTCGCTCATCAACGAAAAACTCACCATCGAGTTCGCCCCCAATTTTGCAAACAAATACAGTCCGACCGCGATTGTTTTCCCGAAGAACAAGTTTGTGAAAATTCC
>CAUZWB010000141.1:0-6206 GCA_963583525.1 Verrucomicrobiia bacterium
GCGGATGCATAATGATACTCGACTCGATGCCCACCATTTGGAATGTGCTCGGCGTGCCCTCCGGCTGGGCCAGCTCGTCGTGCGTGGTAATCATATCGCGCCACCACACCTCCTTGATGTTGCGCTTGAGCTCCACGCCGAGGGGGCCGTAATCCCACAGACCGCGCAGCCCGCCGTAAATTTCCGACGACTGAAAAACAAACCCGCGTCGTTTGCACAACGACACGATGGCATCCATCAATGAATTATCTTTAGCCACGAGGCGGCGAGTGTATCGGGTAAACCAGCAGATAAGTCAAGGAAGCAGGGGAAGGATTGAACCGCCAAGGCGCAAAGACGCCAAGGTTGCTATCGAATGATTCGATCATATTCCGCGTGGGTGCCAATCCAAGTCCACGTAAACTCATCCGTGCCGGAGAAGTATCTCAACGCACGATACTGAGCTCCCACCCTTGCGGAATAAAGATGACGGGAAACAGGTTTAAATCGCACGGAAGAATGGCGGAAATTGGCCAGCCACAGTTCGTAGTTTTTGCCGGCTAATTGTTGGATTGGCGAAGGCAGTTGGTGGAATCGTTTCCAAAAACTGCTGGCCGGGCGGGAGGTCACGATGCCTCATCGGGCTCGGGAAACTCACGCAGTGTGCCGGCCTTACGCTCGGCCTCGGCTTCTTCCATCAGGAAATCGAGTTTACCGGCCGCCGCGTCGGCTTTCATTTGGCGATCCCAGTCATCATCCGGCGCGGGATCAAGCTGGGTGAGCAACTGCGCCCGTTCTTCCGCAGACAAATCGTCAATCGCCTCTTTAATTTCCTCAACCGTACTCATCAATGCAAATGGTTACAGTTCATTCAATCGTTCGTCAAGAAGGGCGTGCTCTCCGAGCGCGCCCCACCCTCAATTCTTCAGCTTCGGATTTTTATTGAGCATTTCTTTGGAAAGCTTTTGCGCCTCGGCGATTTGTTCCGCCGACATCTCTTTGACTTGGAGCTTCTTGTTTTTCTTGGTGGTCGCATTGCCATCGAACGCAGCGATGTTGAACCAAGCATAGGCAGTCACATCGTCCTCCAGCACGCCATCACCGTTGTGATACATAAACCCAAGGTTGTATTGCGCGACCTGATCACCCTTTTCCGCCTTTGACTTCGTCTTCTCAAACTCCTCCTTATCCTTATCCGCCGCCATCAAAGGCAGACACAACCCCATTGCATCGGCGCCATTTAGCCCGAGTCATCCTTGCCATTCCGAGAACGACAACGGATAGTTTCCCGCATGCGCACGTTTTTGATTTTTCTTTTGGGGTCCACATTGTGTGCCGATGCCAAGGACTGGCCGCAGTGGCGGTTTGGGCCGGGGCGCGGGGCGGTTTCGCCACACGCATTGCCGGCGGAGTTGCACTTGCAATGGACGCGGCAGCTTCCCAAGGCTGCGCCGGCTTGGCCGGCCTCGCAGACGAAGCTGCAGTTTGACCTCGCGCCGGAACCGGTGGCGGCGGATGGGAAATTGTTTGTGCCGTCAACCGCCAACGACTCGGTGACGGCGTACGACACGAAAACGGGCAAAGAGCTTTGGCGGTTTTTTGCCGAGGCGCCGGTTCGGTTTGCGCCGGTGGCCACGACGGGCCGCGTGTGGTTTGGCTCGGACGATGGGCATCTCTATTGCCTTAACGCCGCGGATGGTTCGCTACGCTGGAAATTCAACGGCGGCCCCGCCCAGCGCTGGGTGATTGGCAATGAACGGCTGGTTTCCACCTGGCCTTCACGCGGCGGGCCGGTGTATCGCGACGGCAAGATTTGGTTCACCGCCAGCATCTGGCCGTTCATGGGAATTTTTATCCACTGCCTGGATGCGGAAACTGGCCGCGTGATTTGGACAAACAGCGGCGATGGCATGAACTACACCGTGCAACCGCATGGCGCGCCTTCGTTCGCGACGGTGGCACCGCAGGGGCATTTGGTGCTGGCGGGCAAACACCTCATTGTGCCCGGCGGCCGTTCGACGCCGGCGGTTTATGATGCGGACACCGGCCAGTTGAAGCATTTTAAGTACGACAAAAGGCGCGGACATTATCGGGTGACGGCGGCGGGCGATTATTATTATGTGGATGGAGGGCGTTACCGAAACACTACTGGCGAGGCACTGGGCTCTGCCAGCCCGCAACTCGTCGGGCCGGATTTTCTGTTAACCGCCAACGGAGCCAAACTCACGGCTGAATCAGTGCAGGGCAAGGTGATCCGCAAGAAGGAGAAAGACCGCAAAGGCAATGAGATCGTACGCGTCAGTTACGAGGCCAACACACTTTGGACCGCTGGCTTGCCGGATGGATTCAGCCGCGTTCATCTTCAAGCGGGTAAACAATTTGTCGTCAGCGGCAAAGGCGTTCTGGGCATTTTTGATATTGAAGATTTGAAACGCACCAAAGCCAAACCAACGGCGCAAATAAAAATCCAAGGCGAGTTGTGGACGGTACTGGCGACTGACGACCGGCTGTTCGCGATCACGCTCGATGGGCAGCTGCATTGCTTCGGAAGCACACGGGGCGAAGCGAGGCACCATCCGATTGCGCCGCGCGCCAAGCTGCCGACGAACCCGACTGCGGCGGACAAGGTGAAAAGTTGGATTCGCTCGCCGGTAAATTCGGCCGGCCACGGGTTGATTCTGGGCGGCGCGGACGTGGGCGAGATTCACGAGCTGCTCCGGGAAACTCAACTGCGCCTCACGGTGGTGGAGGCCAATGCCGCCAAAGTGGCCGGTTTACGCAAAGTGCTAAGTGCGGCCGGGTTTTACGGCAACTGCATCACGGTGCATCACGCCAATCCGGCCACCTTCGCTGCGCCCGCGCATTTTGCAAACTTGGTGGTAGTGCGCGAAAAGGCTGCTAAAGGCCTGACGGATAAATCACTCAAAACCATGTTCCAAACAGTGCGTCCGTATGGCGGAGTAATGTTTGTGGAAAACGCACCGTCGGCATTAATCAGAACCACCATCGCGGGCGCAAAAATCTCATGGGGAGGCAATAATGATGTGCGCATCATTCGCGCGGGTGCGCTGCCCGGCGCGGCGGATTGGTCGCACCAGTACGGCGACGCGGGGCAGACGGTGGTTTCCAAGGACCAGCGCGTGAAGGCGCCGCTGGGGCTGCTGTGGTTTGGCGGGCCGTCGAATGACAAGATACTCCCGCGCCACGGCCACGGCCCCTCGCCGCAGGTGGCGGGCGGGCGGCTGTTCATCGAGGGCGCGGATATGATTCGCGCGGTGGATGTGTACACCGGCCAACTGTTGTGGGAGCGCGAGCTGAAGGGCGTCGGCGAGTATTACAACATCACCGGCCACTTTCCCGGCGCGGGTGAGATCGGCAGCAATTACGTTTCACTGCCCGACGCGGTTTATGTGGTTTACGGCAAAACCATTCTCGAACTGGACGCGGCCACGGGCAAGACGCGGCGCGAGTTCAAGCCGCCCGCGGGCGCGAAGCATTTCGGCTGGTTGAGTGTGTGGGAAAATTACCTTATCACCGCCGCCGCGCCGGTGGCCATCCTGCCGCCCAAGGGAAAAAAGGAACTGCCGGGCACGGCGGTGGAACAGCTGCTCGCACGCTACGCCTCGGGCAGCCGCCTCCTCACGGTGTTCGACCGCAAGACCGGCAAACCACTCTGGACGCGCCAGGCCAAGTATAATTTCCGCCACAACAACATCGCGGTGGGCGGCGGCAAAGTGTTCGCCATCGACAGCCTGACCGACGCGAAAAAGAAAGCGCTCGCTCGGCGCGGCATCACGCTGCCGGGCAAGCCGGCGTTGTACGCGCTGGACATCCGCACCGGCGCCGTCACATGGCAGGCCGACCAGAAAATCTTCGGCACATTCCTGAACTACTCCGCCGCGCACGACTTGCTGCTACAGGCCGGCAGCGCCTATCGCGACCGCGCCAGCGATGAGATTGGCAAGGGCATGGTCGCCTTCCGCGGGCGCGATGGCGCGGTGCGCTGGGAAAATCACGACGACAACTACCACGGCCCGTGCCTGTTGATGAAGGACCGCATCCTCACCAACGGCAACGGCGGCTTTGCGCTGGACATAAAAACCGGCAAGCCCACCGGCTGGAAATACAAGCGCATGTACGGCTGCAACACCGCCATCGGCAGTGAGCACCTCCTCACTTTCCGCTCCGGCGCGGCGGGTTTTTATGACCTCGCCAACGATGGCGGCACCGGCAACTGGGGCGGCTTCCGCAGCAGCTGCACCGCCAACCTCATCCCCGCCAACGGCATCCTCAACGCGCCCGACTATACGCGCACGTGCAGCTGCGCCTACCAAATGCAAACCTCGCTCGCGCTCATCCACATGCCCGAGCTCGAGTACTGGACCTTTGGTGCCACCGCCAAGCCCGGCCAGCTCGCCATCAACCTCGGCGCCCCCGGCGACCGCCGCGCCCCCGACGGCAAGCTGTGGGTGGAGCATCCGAGCGTCGGCGGCAGCTCAGCCGATGCGCCCATCACCATCGAGCCGGCCAACGCCGCCGCCTTCCGCCTGCACTCCTCGGCAATAAAAGGCGATGGCCTAAATTGGGTCGCCGCCTCCGGTCTGCGCGGAGTGAAAACCGTGAAGCTGAAGCTGGAGAAAAAAGGAACTTACCAAGTGCGCCTGCACTTTTTGGAACCGGACAACCTGTTGCCCGGCGCACGGGTGTTCGACATCGTGATAAACGGCAAAACCGTCCGGCAAAAATTTGACATCACCGCCACCGCCGGCCCTCGCCAAGCCGTCATCCGCGAATATAAAATCACCGCCCCCGCCGGGACCATTCAAATAGACCTCCGCCCCACCGCCGCCCGCCCTGCAATATTGAGCGGCATCGAGTGGTCGCTGCTTCCTTGAACCAAAAGAAGCGGCCTAAAACACGATCTCGGACTCGCAAGCTCGTCCCTCCATTGTAGCGCCGCTACAGTTGCGCTTGTCAAAATGGGGTTGCCCGCCGACACTCGCCGGATGCAGAAACTTCATCGATTCGTGCTTGGCGTTTTACTTTTCAACTCATTTGCGTCCACGCCTATACTTTCCGCAGCGGAGAAGCCCATCGCCCGCGTGGCGGTGATTTGCAATCTATACCTGACGGATGAGCCGGCGGAAAATATTCCGGTGAACCGGCGCTGGATTGTCAACATCGCACCGCCGGGGGTCAAGCAGGCGATCGACACAGTAAACCGACTGAAGCCTGATGCGCTGCTGGTGATGGGCTCGCTGACGTGGACGGGGTCGGAAGGCGATTTCAAAAAAGCGCATGCGGCGCTTTCGAAATTGACGGTGCCGTGGCACGTGATGCCGGGCGAGCGCGATCTCGTGCCGGGCGGACGCGAACGATACGAAACAATCTTTAGCGACCGCGATGTATCCGGCAAGGCGCTCAATATCACCGGGCTGCATCTGCAATGTTTTCAACCGGTAGCCAAGCGAACGGCGGAGAGCGAACAGGCGATGCTAAAAACGATGGCCGAAGGGTTAGCCAACGCCGGCGAGGTTAAGGCAGCATTGCTGATGGGCGGGCCGGACGTGCGGGCGATCACCCATCCCAAAGCGGCAACAGCGACACAGATAAAATACTGGAATGCTATTCGGGACAATAAAGTCGCCGCCAAGCTGCCCATCGGACATTCGCACACGGTGAGCCTGGCCGATAGCCTTCCGAGTTGGAGCATTCCTGCCGCAGGCTGGAGTTACTCACCAAAATTTCACGTGGCATTGATCACGGTGTTTGAGAAGCGGATTGAACTGTCGCTGGAACGCGGCGAAGGCCAACCGCGGCAGGTGCTGGTCATTCCAAATCCCGTCGCCGCCGACCGGATGCCAACGGCTGCGCAGGATCAATTTGGCGTGCCGACGTACAGCGAGGACTTGGCGACCAAGCCAAAGCTCACCTTCGCGCAACTTTCCGATTCGCAATTTGACGATGGCACCGTGCCGCGCTACGGCGCGCGCTACACGAATGACGAGGTAATGAACACGCTCGCGGTCAAACAAGTCAACCGGTTGAACCCGGCGATGGTGTTTATGACCGGCGATCTCACCAACAAAAACACCGAGGCCGAGTGGAAAACGTTCAAGCAAATCTACGGCGCGCTGAAGCCGCCGCTGCACGCAATGCCCGGCAACCACGACACGCTGTACGATCGCTCCAAGCTCGACCGCAAAACACTGGGCGACCTGTTGGAG
>CAUZWB010000142.1:0-6191 GCA_963583525.1 Verrucomicrobiia bacterium
GGACTTGGATGCGCTGGAAAATGTGTGCCTTCCCGCGCAGGTGCAGCGTGCGCCGCAAGCGAAGGCCGAAGCCCGCGCGCGGGAATTACTCGCCGCCGTGGGGTTGGCCAATCGGATGATGCATTTACCCACCGAACTTTCCGGCGGCGAACAACAGCGCGTGGCCATCGCGCGGGCGTTGATGAATGAACCGGAAATTATTTTGGCCGATGAGCCCACCGGCAATCTCGACACCGGCACCGAGGCGGAAATCATCGCGCTGCTCGCTCAATTACACCGCGAACGCAATCTCACACTGCTCATCGCCACGCACGATGACGTGGTCGCCGCCGCCGCCCAGCGCATTGTGCGGCTGAAGGATGGAAGGGTTGCCGACTGAAGGATTGCCCCGCCGCGCGCGTTGCGGCACTCTCCGCCGACCGATGAAGGTTTATATTAACGGAAAATTTGTGGATGAGGCCAAGGCCTCCGTGTCAGTTTTTGATCACGGGCTGCTTTATGGCGATGGATTATTCGAGGGCATTCGCGCTTATAACGGCCGCGTATTTCGCTTGGAGGAGCATATTGACCGCCTTTTTTATTCGGCTAAAGCCATTATGATGAAGCTGCCGATGAGCCACAAGGCGCTGTGCGCGGCGGTGCTGGAATCGTGCCGCCGCAATAAAGTTCGCGATGGCTACATCCGGCTGGTCGTCACGCGCGGCGCGGGCACGTTGGGGCTCGATCCCAATCGCTGCAGCAATCCGCAGGTCATTATTATCGTCGCGAACATCCAGCTCTATCCCAAGGCGTTTTATGATAAAGGGCTGACGATTGTCACCGTACCCACCACGCGCAACCACACCAACGCGGTGAATCCGGCCATCAAATCGCTCAATTACCTCAACAACATACTCGCCAAAATCGAGGCCACCAACGCCGGTTGCGTCGAGGCCATTATGCTCAACTCGCAGGGCTACGTGGCCGAATGCACGGGCGACAATATTTTTATGCTCAAGCACGGCAAAATGTTTACGCCGTCACTGGCCTCCGGCGCGCTGCACGGCATCACGCGAAACGTGGTGATGGAATTGGCGGAGGGAATGGACATTGAAGTGACCCAGCCCAACCTCACCCGTTACGATTTATACAACGCCGACGAATGCTTTATCACCGGCACCGCCGCGGAAGTGGTGCCGGTCGTAAAAATCGACGGCCGAAAAATCGGTCCCGGCCGCCCCGGCAAACACACCAAAGCCTTCATGCAAGCCTACCACGCCCTGACCAATGCGTCGGGCTCGGAAATTTTGTGATATATTAATACAATGCAATGTTGCCAACCAGATTGTGAGAACGAGGCCACGGTTCATTTGACTGAGATTGTGGATGGTCAGATGAAGAAGATTGATCTCTGCGAGGAGTGCGCCAAGGAACAGGGGGTGACGGATCCGAAAGGGTTCGCGCTGGCGGATTTGTTGCTGGGGTTGGGCGCGGCTTCGGAGATGGAGTCGGGCAGTGGGGAACTGGAATGTCCCGCGTGTGGGTTTGCGCAGGCGGATTTTAAGAAGAGCGGGCGGTTGGGGTGCTCTGATTGTTACGCCACGTTTGCCGAGCCTTTGGAGGGGATGCTCAAGCAAATGCACAAGGGCACGCAGCACGTGGGCAAGGTGCCTAAGGCGTTGCGGCAGGAAATGGATTTCACCAAACAACGGCAGCAATTGGAAAAGCGATTGAGCAAAGCCATCGAGACGGAGGATTACGAGCAAGCGGCGCTGGTGCGGGATCAGTTGCGGGGATTGGATGTGCCGCCGGAGGATCCGGTAGAACCGCTTGAGCCAAAGGCAAAAGGAGCGAAGAGCACAAAAAGCGCGAAGGGAGGAGAGGCTTAATGGAGCTGCGAAAATTTTTGAGCAGCACCACCGAGTTGTCCAATTGCGAAGGGCCGCAGGATCACGTGGTGCTTTCGAGCCGTGTGCGGTTGGCGCGTAATGTGACGGGGCGGCCATTCCCGGGGCGCGCGAAGAAGGCGAGCCGGGTGGAGACGTGCGATTTTATTCAGCCATCCATCGCGGCGGCCTCAGCGATGCGCGGTGGGTTTTCAGAATCGATGAAGCCATTGCAGGCGCTGGATAAGCAACTGCTCGTGGAGCGGCATCTCATCAGCCGCGAGCACGCGGCCAAGGGCGCGGGCAGCGGGTTGGTGCTCAGCAAGGACGAGACGTTGAGCGTGATGATCAATGAAGAGGATCACTTACGGATGCAGGCATTGCTGCCGGGGTTGCAGGTAAAACAGGTTTGGCAAAAGATGGATCGGTTTGACACCAGTTTGGAGAAGAAACTGGATTTCGCGTTTGACGCGCAGTTGGGTTATTTGACCGCGTGTCCGACGAATCTTGGCACGGGCATTCGCGTAAGCGCGATGCTGCATTTGCCAGGATTGGTTTTGACGGATCAAGTGAATCAAATCGTGCAGGCCGTCACCAAGCTGGGCCACGCGGTGCGCGGGTTGTACGGCGAAGGCACGGAAGCGTTGGGGCATTTGTTCCAGGTGAGTAACCAAATGACGCTGGGCGAAAGCGAGGCGGACATCATCGAGCGCATTCACAAAGTGGTTTTGCAGGTGATCGAGCACGAGGAAAACGCGCGCCAAACTTTGCTGCGCACGAAGACCAAGGAGTTATATAATCACATCGGCCGCGCTTATGGTACGTTGGCGCACGCGCATATTGTGAGCAGCAAAGAGACGATGAACCAGTTGTCGCTGCTGCGGCTGGGCGTGAAGCTGGAGCTGTTCAAAGGGCTGACCACGCCGATGTTGGACGAGCTGTTTTTGCTCTCGCAACCGGCGCATATGCAGGAATTGGTGGGGGAAAAACTTTCCGGTGAAGAGCGCGACCTCCATCGCGCGGATTTGTTGCGCAAACATTTGGCCAAGGTAAAGGGACTGAAACTGCCAGAATAAGCCGTCAAATTGCTAATGACACGATTGGGCCATAAAAAACAGCTCATTTGGGCATAAGTTGGCACTCGGAATGCTGGACAAATCCAGCGGAAACAGCAAGAATCCACACAGAAAATGAGTGACGAAGGAATGAGCAATTTTACGCCACGCGCCCAACAGGTGCTGGCATTGGCACGCAAGGAAGCGGATCGATTCAACCACAACTTTGTGGGCACCGAGCATTTATTGCTGGGGCTCATCAAGCTGGGCCAGGGCGTGGCGGTCAACGTGCTGCAAAAGATGGGGCTGGACCTCGAAACCGTGCGGCTGGAAGTCGAGAAACAAGTCGGCACGGGGCCGGACCAAAAACAGGTCGGCAATATTCCCTACACGCCGCGCGTCAAAAAAGTTCTCAACCTCGCCTCCAAGGAAGCCAAGCAACTGCAGCACACTTACGTGGGCACGGAGCACATTTTGCTCGGCCTCCTGCGCGAAGGCGAAGGCGTGGCGGCGCGCGTGCTCAAGAATCTGGAAATCGACATCGAACAAACGCGCCAGGAAATTTTGAAAGAACTCGATCCCAACTTCGCAATGGGCGAAGATGAGATGGAAGAGGAAACCACCCCAACCAAAGGCGGCGGTAAAAAAGGCAACAAGACCCCCGCCTTGCGCGCCTTTGGCCGCGACCTCACGGAGATCGCCCGCAAAGGCGAGATGGATCCGGTGATCGGCCGCGAAGACGAAATCGAGCGCGTCATTCAAATTCTCTGCCGCCGCACGAAGAACAATCCCGTGCTGCTCGGCGAAGCCGGTGTGGGCAAAACAGCCATCGTGGAAGGGCTTGCGCAGGAAATCATCAAAGGCAACGTGCCCGAACTCTTGCGAGATCGCCGCGTGGTGACGCTGGACCTCGCGTTGATGGTGGCCGGCACCAAATACCGCGGCCAATTCGAGGAGCGCATTAAGGCGGTGATGGACGAAATTCGCCGCGCGAAGAATGTAATTTTGTTCATCGATGAGCTGCACACTATCGTGGGTGCCGGTTCCGCCGAAGGCACGATGGACGCCAGCAACATCATCAAGCCCGCGCTCAGTCGCGGCGAGTTGCAATGCGTGGGCGCCACCACCCTCACCGAGTACCGCAAGTACATCGAGAAAGACGCCGCGTTGGAGCGCCGTTTCCAAAACGTGAGAGTGGAGGCACCGTCCATCGAGGAGGCCATCGAAATTCTCAAGGGACTTCGCATCAAATACGAAGAGCATCACAAGGCCGAGATCACCGATGAAGCGGTGGAGGCGTCCGTCAAACTTTCCGACCGCTACATCACCTCCCGTTATTTGCCGGATAAAGCCATCGACGTGATGGATGAGGCCGGCTCGCGCGCGCGGATCCAAGCCATGACGCGGCCGCCGGAAATTAAGGAACTCGAGGCCGCCATTGACGAGATCAAAACCCGCAAGGAGACGGCGATTAAAGAGCAGGATTTCGAGGGTGCCGCCTCCATGCGCGACGAAGAAAAGCACGCCAAGGAAAACCTCGAAAACACGATGGCCGAATGGAAAGCCGCCAGCGAGGAAACCAAGGTGGTGATTTCTGATGAGGACATCATGTACGTCATTTCCAAATGGACCGGCATCCCGCTGCAACGCATGGAGAAAGACGAAATCAAGAAGCTTCTCAACATGGAAAAGGAGCTGGAAAAAGTGGTCATCGGCCAAACCGCCGCAGTTACCGCGCTCAGCAAAGCCCTGCGACGCTCGCGGGCGGATCTCAAAGATCCCGTGCGTCCGATCGGCGCCTTTGCCCTGATGGGCCCCACCGGCGTGGGCAAAACGCTTTTGGCCAAGACCATCGCCGATCAACTTTTTGGCGATTCCAAGGCGCTCATTCAAATCGACATGAGCGAGTACATGGAAAAATTCGCCAGCTCGCGCCTCATCGGTTCACCTCCGGGCTACGTCGGATTCGAGGAAGGCGGCCAGCTGACCGAGCAAGTGCGGCGTCGGCCGTATTCGGTGGTGCTCTTTGATGAAATCGAAAAGGCCCACCCGGACGTGATGAATATGCTGCTCCAGATTTTGGAGGAGGGCAAACTTACTGACAGCCAGGGCCGCGCGGTGGATTTTCGCAACACCATTATTTTACTCACCAGCAATGTGGGCTCCGAAAGCGCTAAGAAAAGCACAGCCATCGGCTTCAGTAACTCGGCCAGCGAAGTGGATTACGAAAAGATGCGCGAGCTGATTATGGAGGAGGCGAAGAAAACCTTCCGGCCGGAGTTTATGAATCGGCTCGACGATATGATTGTCTTCCGCTCGCTGGTCAAAAAAGATCTTGGCGAAATTTTGGGTCTCGAGTTGCGCAAAGTCACCGAGCGTCTCAAGGAAAAAGAAATCGATCTGGTGCTCGACAAAAAAGCGCACGACTTGCTCGTCGAAAAAGGCTTCGATCCCGAGTACGGCGCGCGGCCGATGCGGCGCGCGGTGGAGCGGTTCCTGGAGGATCCGCTGGCCGAGGAAATTTTGCGCGGCAGTTTGGTTGGGGGCGACCCCATCAAAGTGTCCGCTAAGGACGATAAGTTGACGTTTAAACAAAAAGCTTCCACCGAGACCGAAGAGGAAACGGTGTCCGCCGGCGACTAGCCTCGCCGCGACTGTGGGGGCGGCAATCAAAAAAGGGGGAGGAGTGTCCACACACACCGTCGGGGGAGGAGCATCCAGTTTCGTTGCAAGCATGGGGAGCATTGTGTTGCTCGCCGGCGAGGTCTTTCGCTCCCTCTTCACTACCCGTTTGCACTGGGATGAATTCATCAAGCAACTCCACTTCATCGGCTGGAAATCCCAAGTCATTGTCCTGACCACCGGGGCCTCCACCGGAATGGTTTTTTGCGCGCAAACATTTTTTCAATTCCACAAAATGAAAATGGACAACGCCACCCTCACCGTGGTGGGCATTGCGATGATCACCGAGCTCGGCCCCGTGCTGGCCGGCCTCATGGTGGCCGGCCGCGTGGGCGCTGCCATCGCCGCCGAGCTGGGCACCATGCGCGTGACTGAACAAATCGACGCCCTCCGCACCATGGCCACGCATCCGGTGGATTACCTCGTAGTGCCGCGTTTCCTCGCAACCGTCATCGCCATGCCGCTGCTCACCGTGCTTACCTGGGCGGTGGGTATCGCGGCGGCGTATGTGTTGGGCATCACCGTGCTGGGCCTCGAGGGCGCGTATGGTCTCCGTCACCTTTACTTTTTTGTGGATGTACAGGACGTG
>CAUZWB010000143.1:0-6179 GCA_963583525.1 Verrucomicrobiia bacterium
CGCCGCGCATGAGGCACTCGACGAATGGGGCTATGGCTTAGCGAGCGTGCGCTTCATTTGCGGCACCCAAAAAATCCACAAGCAACTCGAGGAAAAACTCTCCGACTTTCTCGGCACCGAGGACACGATTCTTTACACGTCCTGTTTTGACGCCAACGGCGGGTTGTTCGAGACATTGCTCGGCCCCGACGACGCGGTCATTTCCGACGAACTCAACCACGCCTCCATCATCGACGGCGTGCGCCTCTGCAAGGCCAAGCGCTTCCGCTACAAAAACAACGACATGGCCGACCTCGCCACGCAACTCGCCGAGGCCAAGGGCTCGCGCCGCATTTTGATTGTCACCGACGGCGTATTTTCGATGGACGGTTATCTCGCAAACCTCCCCGTCATCTGCGACCTCGCCGACGAGCACAGCGCGTTAGTGATGGTCGATGACTCCCACGCCGTCGGTTTCATGGGCGCGCGCGGCCGCGGCACGCACGAGCATCACGACGTGATGGGCCGCATCGACATCATCACCGGCACGCTCGGCAAAGCCCTCGGCGGCGCCAGCGGCGGCTACACCAGCGGGCGCGCGGAAATCATCGAGTACCTCCGCCAACGCTCGCGGCCCTACCTATTCTCCAACACCGTTGCGCCTAGCATCGTCGCTGCGTCCATCAAGGCCATCGATTTGCTCAACGCCTCCACCGAGTTGCGCGACCGCCTGGAAGCCAACACAAAATTTTTCCGCGACCAAATGGCCGGCAGCGGGTTTCACATCCTCGAAGGCACCCATCCTATCACGCCCATCATGCTCGGCGACGCCGCCCTCGCCAGCCGCTTCGCCGACGCGATGCTCGATAAAGGGATTTACGTTATTGGCTTTTCCTTCCCCGTCGTGCCCAAAGGCAAGGCACGCATCCGAACACAAATTTCCGCAGCGCACACGAGGGAAGATTTGGAATTCGCCATCGGCGCATTCGGTGAGGTGAAAACTGAAATGGGGATTTAATGATCAAGGCCCAATGACCAATTTCCATGGAATGACCAAAGCCCAATTCCCAAACATTGCACCGGCGATTGCACATTGGGATTTCCTTGGGATTTGGTCACTGGTCATTGGGACTTTCCCCGCCCTTGGGACTTTTCAATCATGAACACTGCCATCTGTTCTTCCATCATCGACGTTATCGGCCACGCGCCCATCGTGGATCTCTCGCGCCTTACTGCTGATATCGACGGTCGCATTCTTGCCAAGCTTGAGTATCTGAACCCCGGCGGCTCGAAGAAGGATCTCATCGCACGGGCGATTATTGATTCCGCCGAAAAGAAGGGTCTTTTGCAGCCGGGGCAAACCGTGGTTGAGCTCACCAGCGGCAACACCGGCAATGGGTTGGCGATGATTTGTGCGGTGAAGGGATATCCGTTTATCGCCGTGATGTCGCGTGGCAACACACCCGAACGCGCGGCAATGATGCGCGCGATGGGTGCAACGGTCGTGCTCGTCGAGCAAAGCGATCCTAAGGCGGGGGTTACAGGCGAAGACTTGGATCGTGTGGAGGACACAACCGCCCGCCTTGTCATCGAGCACAACGCCTTCCGCGCAGACCAATTCAAGCGCGAGGAAAATTCGCAGGCACACTACGAACACACCGGCCCCGAATGGCTCCGGCAAACCGACGGCAACATCGATGCCTTCTGCGATTTCGTCGGCACCGGCGGCGGTTTCGCCGGCGTGGCCCGCGCGTTTAAGGAGCACAATCCCGCCATCGGTTGTTACATCGTGGAACCGCACGGCGCGGCCAAGCTCGCTGGCCAATGCATCAGATGCTGCGCCCACGTCATTCAAGGCGGCGGTTACGCAAAGGATTTGCCACTGATTAATCACGACCACGTCGACGGCCACCTCACGGTGGAGGATGCAGACGTCACCGAGGTCACACGACGCCTCGCGCGTACCGAAGGCATTTTTGCCGGCTACTCTTCCGGCGCAAACATCGCCGCCGCTTACCAACTGTTGCGCGGCGAGTTCAAAGGCAAAACCATTGCCGTCAACATCTGCGATTCCGGCCTCAAATATTTGAGCACGGATTTGTGGGACGACGAAATCAGCACACCCGCCTAGTTGCAAAAACGATGGCCACCGAAATCCAATCGTTGGAGGCGCGCGCCGTGGCGTTTGCGCGCGCGTTGCAAACCACCGCCGGCACCCTCATTACGCCCGCGGAACAGGCGCAGCTCGACGAGCTTTCCGGCATGCTCGAGCACCCGCCGGACAAAGTGACGGTCGCCCAGCTCACCGATCAAGCCTTCCGCCCGCGCTCGGCTTCGCGCGGCATCAGTCAGTTTCAGCATCTACTCGAGACGCGCGGCATCCCGCGATTCTTCGGCGCGTTCGACAAACTCGGTCTGCAAATGCTGCGCCGCATTGGGCAGCTTGTGGCGTTCGTTGCCTTTCCGTTGTCGCGCCGCAAGATTCGGATGGACACCGCCGATGTCATTCTGCGCGCCGAGCATCCGCCGCTCACCGCGCATCTTCGCCGCCGCCACGCCGAGGGCTTGCGCATGAACGTCAATCTTCTTGGCGAGGCCGTGCTCGGCGAAACCGAGGCTGCCCATCGGCTCGAACAAAACCTCGCCACGCTCGCCTTGCCCGAGGTGGAGGTCGTGTCCGTGAAAATTTCCACGCTCTATTCGCAAGTTTCCCCGCTCGCGCGCGAGCACACCGTGGCCGTTTTGTGCGGGCGATTGGAAAAACTTTTTCGCGCCGCCGCCGACCAAATTTTCACACGCCCCAATGGCGATCGCGTGGCGAAATTTGTTTACCTCGACATGGAGGAATACCGCGACATGCACCTCACCGCCGCTGCGTTTATGCAAACGCTCGACCGAGAGGGCATGGAAAATGTCAGCGCCGGCATCGTGCTGCAGGCATACCTGCCCGACGCCCACGCCGTGCAACAGCAGCTCAACGCGTGGGCCCGCGCGCGGGTGGCGGCCGGCGGCGCGCCCATTCGGCTGCGGCTGGTGAAGGGCGCCAACATGGAAATGGAACGCATCGAGGCGGCCATCGGCGGTTGGCCGCAAGCGCCCTTCAATGTGAAGATTGACAGCGACGCGAATTTCAAGCGGATGTTGCACGAGGCGATGCGTGAGGAAAACATCGCCGCCGTCCGACCCGGCATCGCGTCGCATAATCTTTTTGACATCGCGTACGGCTTGCTCCTCGCGCAGGATTGCGGCGCGATTCACCGTGTGCGGCTGGAGATGCTCGAGGGCATGGCCAGCCATCAACGCCGCGCCCTTGCCAAGCACGCGGAAAATATTTTGCTCTACGCGCCCGCCTGTCGCGATGAGGAATTCATCAACGCAATCAGTTATTTAATTCGCCGACTGGACGAAAACACCGGCCCCGATAATTTTCTGCGGCACGCCTTCCACATTAGCGTCGACGACCCCGAATGGACGCACCTCGAGAAAATGTTCATCGAGTCCGTGCATCGCATTGAGAGCTTGCCCAATCATCCCAACCGCCAACAAGACCGTCGGCAACCAGTCGCCACCCCCAAGCTCGTCGATGATTGGCGCGAATTCACCAACGAACCGGACACCGATTTTTCGCTGCCGCAACACACCGAGTGGGTCGAGGGCATCATCGCAAAATGGAAACCGCTCTGCGGCGACGACGCCACAAACATCCCGCTCACCATCGCCGGCGAAACCGTCACCGCTGAGCGCACTATAATAGAGAGCATTGATCCGTCGCGTCCCGACACCATCATCGCTCGCACCCCACAAGCGAATGCCGAGGATCTCCAACGCGCCGTCGCCTGCGCCAAAGCGGATCCCGCCGGTTGGCGCTCGTTACCGATGAACGAGCGCAATGCCATCCTCGCTCGGGCCGCTCAGGAAATGCGCGAAGCGCGAGCGGATCTCATCGGGGCGGCGATGGCCGATGGCGGCAAGCTCGCGCCCGAGTCCGACTCGGAAATTTCTGAGGCCATCGATTTCACTGAGTTTTACCCACGTACCGCGCAGGCGCTGCACGATTTGCCGAACCTCACCGCGCGGCCCAAGGGAGTGGTGGCGGTCATCTCGCCGTGGAATTTTCCCATCGCCATTCCGTGCGGCGGCGTGGCGGCGGCGTTGGCGGCGGGCAACACGGTGCTGCTCAAGCCGGCGACTGACACGCTGTTGCCGGCGCATCTCATTTGCGAATGTTTTTGGAACGCCGGCGTGCCGCGCGAGGCGTTGCAACTGCTGCCGTGCCCGGGCCGTTTGGCGGGCGAGCATTTGGTGGAGAGTGATGATGTGGATGTGGTCATCCTCACCGGCGGCACGGAGACGGCGCAAACGATGCTGCGCGCCAAGCCCGCGCTGAATTTGCTCGCCGAAACCGGCGGCAAAAACGCCACCATCGTCACCGCCATGGCCGACCGCGATCAAGCCATCAAGCACGTGCTGCACAGCGCCTTCAGCCACGCGGGGCAAAAGTGCTCGGCCACTTCGCTGTTGCTGTTGGAGTCGGAAGTTTTTGATGACGCCAAATTCAAGCGCAGCCTGCGCGACGCGGTGGAGAGCCTCGCCGTCGGTTCCGCGTGGGAGTTGCATACGAAAATGAATCCGCTCATTCGCCCGGCCAGCGGCGACCTCGCCCGCGCGCGGGAAGCGCTCGAGCCCGGCGAGCAATGGCTCGTGCCGCCATTGCCCGCGGACAATCCGCACCTCGCTTCGCCCGCCGTGAAATGGAATGTGCAGCCCGGCGCGCACGCGCATCTCACTGAACTCTTCGGCCCGATGCTCAGCGTGATGCGCTATGAAAAACTCGACGATGCCATCGACCTCGTCCACCAAACCGGCTTCGGCCTCACCTCCGGCATCGAGACACTCGACGAACGCGAACAGGAACATTGGCAACGCCGCGTGCGCGCCGGGAATCTTTATATCAACCGCCCTACCACCGGCGCCATCGTCCTGCGCCAACCCTTCGGCGGCATGGGCCAAAGCGCTTTCGGCCCCGGCATCAAAGCCGGCGGCCCAAGCTACGTCGCGCAGTTGATGGATTTTGAAGGGACCTCCGAGCCCGAGGGCAGCAATTTGGTGGACGAAAAACTAAAAGCCATCGCCACCCGCGTGCCGTCGGTTGAACCCGCCTTGCGCAGTTACGTGAAACAAGCCCACGACGAATTTCACGCCGAGCACGACCATCTGCGATTGCTCGGACAAGACAACCTCCGCCGCTACCGCCCCATCGGGCGCCTCTGCATTTGCCTCCACACCGACGACACAAAACACGAAATCGCCGCCCGCATCGGCGCGTCCATCTCGGTGGGTTGCGAAATCTCTATCACCGGCCCCGGCGCGGAAGACTGGCGTGACTTCGCCCAAGTCACCCCCGAACCCGACGTCAAAAAATTCGACCGCCTCCGCTACGCCACCCCCGCCCGCGTCCCCGAAGCAATCCGCAAAGCCGCCAACAAAGCCTGCAAATACATCGCCGCCACCCCAGTGCTCAGCGAAGGCCGCCTCGAACTGCTGTGGTACGTCGAGGAACAAAGCCTCTCCAACGACTACCACCGCTACGGCAACCTCGGCACTCGGGCCGATGAGCCGCGCAACGGGCCAGTTTGATTTTTACCACAGAGGGAAACCATCGGCCTCGCAAGCTCATCCCTCCAATTGAGCTGCAGCATGGAGGGATGAGCTTGCGAGTCTGCCGCCCATTAATTCTCTGTGGTTGAAAAAAAATCCTCACTCCCCACAATCCGCCCATGCATTTTTTGAAACGCATTTTCGCGGTTTGGGTTTTAGGGGTGGTCACATCAACTGCGGCTGACCTCGAACGCATTAAGTACCATCATCCCGGGTTGGTGGTGGATCTCGGCGTGGGATTATGGGCGTGGCCGATGCCGGTGGATTGGGATGGGGATGGCGACCTCGACTTGCTCGTGGATTGCCCGTGCAAGCCGTACAACGGGATTTGGTTTTTTGAAAATCCGGGCGGTGGCAAGACGCCGGTGTTCAAGGCGGGCAAGCGCGTGCACGCTTCGCGGCGGAATATTCAAGTGAGTTGGGTGGAGGGCAAGCCCCGCTTTCTTTTGCCGGGCGCGGAGGTGTCGGCGGATTTTACGAAGACCACGAAAATTTATCCCACCGCGCGCGTGGAACGACACCGGAAGATCCGCGCGAATCAG
>CAUZWB010000144.1:0-6155 GCA_963583525.1 Verrucomicrobiia bacterium
CGCACGCGGCGGATTACAAAAAAAACGGCGAAGCCACCAAGACAAAAATGAATGCCCTGCATGAATGGTCGTTGGCCAAAGTGAAAGAGCTGCCTGAAGCCAAGCGCATCCTCATTACCAGCCACGATGCTTATAATTATTTTGGCCGCGCGTATGGCTTCAAAGTGGTTGGCCTGCAGGGCATCTCCACCGTGAGCGAAGCAAGCCTCGCGGATGTCGCCAAGATGGTGGACTTCATCAAGGAAAACAAAGTGAAGGCGGTGTTCGTGGAAAGCAGCGTTTCGCCCGCGACCATCAAGCGTATCAGCGAAGATTCCGGTGCCGTGATTGGTGGCGAACTTTTCTCCGACGCCATGGGCGAGCCCGGTAAAATGGAGCACGGCTACGACGTAGGCACTTACGAGGGAATGATAAAGCACAACCTCAGCACCATTGTCGACGCTCTCAAATAGCGCTACCGCCGCTTCAATTTAATCCAAAGCATGAAAAAAATTATCGCCAGCATACTCTGCCTTTGCGGCGCGCTCACGTTGTCCGCACAACAAACAATTTGGGATCGCGAACAACTCAGCGGCGATTGGGGCGGCAAGCGCAGCGCTTGGGCGGCGGCAGGTTACGAGTTTTCCTTCAACTATGATGTTGAAATCTTTCGCAATGCCTCCGGAGGCACGCGCAAGGGCACGGTCATCGAAGGGCTGGGTTACGGTGCGCTGGATATCGATCTCGATAGGGTCTTCGGCTGGAGCAGCGCGGATTTTCGCATCAGCACGCTCTGGACTCACGGCGCCAGCCCCACCGGCAAACACGTGGGCGATGAGCTGACCGTCAGCAACATAGATGCTTACGACGGCTTGCGTTTGTACGAAGTGTGGATCGAAAAAACTGTTGGCAAAAATTCCGTGCGGTTCGGCAATCTTTTGGCTGAGGAGGAATTTGGCGGCACGGAATACGGCGGCGTGTTTTTCAATGACGCCTTTGGCCTACCTGCGTTTTGGTCCGCCAACACGCTCAACACCGGCCCGGCCTTCAACGTTACCGCGCTGGGCCTGCGCTATCGCCGAAATTTCACCGACGCGTGGTACGCCCAAGCGGCGGTGTACGATGGCGATACCTTCGACAGCGCCAGCGGCGATGCCACCATCAATCAACACGGCACCCATTTCGAACTGGGCAATGGCCAAGGCTGGACCAGCCTTTATGAATTTGGCTACAACGGGTTTAACACCGACGACGGCACCGGCCTTCCCGGCTGGTATCGCGTGGGCGCGTGGCATCACAGCACGTCGTTTTCCAAACACGATGGCACCAACGGCGAAGGCAACTGGGGCGTGTACGGTATTGCCGACAAAATGCTTTGGCGCGAAGAAGGCGATCAAGGGCTTGGCAGTTTCGTGCGCTTCGGCACCGGCCAACGTGATCGTAGCCGCTTCCATTGGGTGTTCGACACCGGCTTGAGCTACACCGGCTTGTTGCCCGGACGCGATGAGGATGTGGCCGGTCTGGGCTTTATTTACGCCAAACATGCCGGGGACATCACCGATGCTGTGAAATCGCACGAGGCGGTGATCGAGGCCACGTATCGCATCCAACTAACCCCCGCCATTTATTTGCAGCCCGATATTCAATGGATCAATCGGCCGAGTGGTGATACAACCACCAGTGACGCGCTGGTGTTCGGCTTGCGCGCTGGATTCACTTTTTAATGAGCGCCCACGGGACAGACGGGAACGAACCGCCGCCACTGGAATTTCATGACCTCACGGTCGCCTATCACAAACGGCCGGTGTTGTGGGGCATCGATCTTGAGATTCCCAAGGGCCAACTCGTCGGCATCATCGGCCCCAATGGCGCAGGCAAATCCACCCTCATCAAAGCCGCGATGGGACTGTTGCCGCTCAATAGCGGTTGGGTAAAAGTCTTTGGCGAGCCCATTAAAAAAAATCTCAAGCGCGTCGGTTACGTGCCTCAGCGTGAATCGGTTGATTGGGATTTCCCCGTTAGCGTGATGGACGTCGTCCTCATGGGCCGCTACGGCCACCTCGGCCTCATGCGCCGCCCGAAAAAACACGACCGCGACATCGCCCGCGATTGTTTGGAGAAAGTAAAAATGCTGCCCTATGCAAACCGGCAAATTTCCAATCTCTCCGGCGGCCAACAGCAGCGCGTCTTCCTCGCGCGCGCCCTGGCGCAGGAAAGCGATATTTATTTTATGGACGAACCCTTCGCGGGTGTGGACGCCGCCACCGAGTCGGCCATCGTCGCCATTCTGCACGAACTGAAAGAGCGCGGCAAAACTCTGCTTGTCGTCCATCACGATCTCCCCACCGCCAAGGAATATTTCGACAGCCTCCTTCTGCTCAATATGCGCGTGGTCGCCTTCGGCCCCACCGAGGAAGTTTTTAAATACGACCTCCTCCAAAGCACCTACGGCGGCCGGCTTACCATCCTCAGCGAAGTGGCCGAGGCCGTGCGCGAAAAATCCTAATCCAAGCCATGCGCCATCTCCCCGCCATCGTGCTGCTCGCCCTGCTCGCGAACGTCATGCCCGCGTGGGCCGACCGCATCGGCGATATTTCCGAAACCTCCGTGCTCGAACAAGCCAAGCGGTTTTTCAGCTTCCGCGATCCCTCTGTGCGCTATGCCATCATCGGCTCCATCTTGCTCGGCATCAGTTGCGGCCTCATGGGCGGCTTTATTGTGGTACGGAAAATGGCGCTGTTTGGAGACACCCTTTCGCACGCCGTACTGCCCGGCGTGGCACTGGGTTTTTTGTGGAACATGAACAAAGATCCCGTCGCTATTTTCATTGGTGCCACGCTCGCCGGATTGCTCGGTGGCGCGATGGTCTCGCTCATTCGGCAAACCACCCGGCTCAAGGAAGACACCGCGCTCGGCATTGTGCTCGCCTCGTTTTTTGCCGTGGGCATTTGCCTGCTCACGCGCATCCAGAAAATGCCCGGCAACAAAGGCGGGCTCGATGAATTTCTCTTTGGCTCCGCCGCCTCCATCGGGCGGGCGGATATTATGCTGATGGCCGTGGTCACCGGCTTGGTGTTGCTGTTGGTGGGTTTGTTTTACAAAGAACTGTTGGTCACCAGTTTTGATGCCGCCTTCGCGCGCGCGGCGGGGTTTCCCGTAAACGTCATCAACTACGCGCTCACGTTGCTGCTCGCCTTCAGCGTGGTGGTAGCCTTGCGTGCGGTGGGGGTGGTGCTTGTGAGCGCCATGTTGATCACGCCCGCGGCCACCGCGTATTTACTCACCGACCGCATGCACCGGCTGCTCGGCTTGGCCGCGTTGTTCGGCGTGATGGCCGGCGCGGTAGGCGCGTTCATTTCCTTTCTCACCACCAACATCCCCACTGGCCCATTGATGGTGATGGCCGCCACGATGGTGTTTGTGCTCGCCTTCTTTTTTGGTCCGCGCCATGGCGTACTGATGCGTTGGTGGCGGCAGAAATCCCGCTCTGCGCGAGTGAAACGAGAGAACACTTTGAAGGCGGTTTATCATGTGCTCGAAGCGCGGGAGTTTGAGGGCGAAGGCGTGTCCCTGCGCGAACTCGCCGAGCGCCGCCGCGAAACCCTCGATGAAGCCCGCGCCCAATCCGGTGCCCTTTGCCAACATCACTTTGCCACCTTGCACGATGATGGCGACGCCATCCATCTCACGCCCGATGGCTGGCAGCGCGCCTGCGAGATTGTCCGCAACCATCGCCTTTGGGAACTGTACCTCACCAACGAAGCCCACATTGCGCCCGACCACGTCCACGAAGACGCCGAAATCATCGAGCACGTGCTCGGTGAAGAAACCGTGCGCCAACTCGAGCGTACTCTAAACCACGCCACCCGCGATCCGCACGGCCGCTCCATCCCCGGCCTTGCCGACCTCGCCACCGGCAGCGCCCCCTTCGGCCCACCCGAGCCGGTCACCGGCTACGCCTCGCGCCCATGAACGAACTGATCCCCGCATTTGAATGGCAGCAACACGTGGTCGCCCCGTGGACCACCGGCCTTAAATCCACCCTTTGGATTGTGCTCATGGGCTTCTTCGTCGCCACCGCCTGCGGTTTGCTCGGCAACTATCTCATCCTGCGCCGCATGGCGCTCGTCGGCGACGCCATCAGCCACAGCGTGCTCGCCGGCATCGGCGTCGCTGTTGTGCTTGCTCTACAGTTGGATACCCCCACCCTTTTCATCGCTGCACTTCTCGCCGGTTTGGCCACCACATTCATCATCGAAATCATCCATCGCTACACCCGCGTGAAACAAGACGCCGCCATCGGCATCGCCTTCACCAGCCTCTTCGCCCTCGGCGTCATTCTCATTAGTATGAAATCCGGTAAAGTGCATATTGATACCGAGTGCGTGCTGTACGGCGAAGTAGCCCTTGTGCCGTTGGAACAATTTAAGTTAACCCTCGCCCCCGCACTCGCCGGTGCCGTCGACAAGCTGCCGATGTCCGAAGTGTACCTGCGCGGCAACGAACTCGTGATGGCGCCCGACGTCATTCGCATGGGCTTCGTCGCCCTCGCCGTGGCATTGCTCGTGTGGGTTTTTTACAAAGAACTCCTCGTCAGTTCCTTCGACCCCGCGCTCGCATTCTCCCTCGGCATCAACGCCACCGTCGTCCATTATGCCCTCATGGCCCTCCTATCCGTGGTCGTCGTCAGCGCCTTTGAATCCGTCGGCGCCATCCTCGTCGTGGCCATGCTCATCCTCCCCGGCGCCACCGCCCATTTACTCTCCGCCCGTTTGCCCGTCATCCTTGCCCTCACCGTGCTCCACGCCGCCCTTGGCACACTCATGGGATTTCATCTCGCCACTTGGTTGAACTGCTCAATCGCCGGCGCCTTCGTCGTCGCCGGCATGGGCCTCTTCCTCCTCGCCTGGCTCCTCAGCCCCCACGACGGACTCCTCGCCCACTGGCACCGCCGCCGCAACGTGAAGCTCGAACCGCCCGAAAATTGGTCCGCCATCCCGCCCGCGGGAAACTGAAAACCTTCCCAAACCCCTTCCATTCCGCCACAATCCCCCTCTGGGCCCGTAGCTCAATCGGTTAGAGCAGCGCACTCATAATGCGTTGGTTGCAGGTTCAAGTCCTGCCGGGCCCACCGATTTTTTAGCAGTGTTTTTTCAGGCTCAAATGAAATGGGCCATTTTCCAATATTCGGCCTGTTCTATCGTTGCCATTGCGTTGACCCTCATAGGATTTCTGTCATCTCGCCGGTGCTGTCGGCGAATTTCTTTGTTGGAGCGTCGACTGCATTGAGCATCGTGACATACAGGTTAGAGAGCGGCACCTTTTTCTCACCTTTGAAAGAATGCAGATTCCCGTGCTTGAAGCCAAGCGCCTTTCCTCCCGCCACCTGAATCGGGTAGTTCTTGCTGCTGTGGGATGCGTGTGGGTGGGCTGAGCCCCAGACGACTATCGTTTGGTCGAGCATATTGCTATCGCCTTCAGGAGTGTTCCGCAAGCGATCAAGGAAGTAGGCGTGTTGTTTGGCGCGCCAGTTGTCCCACTTTCCTGATTCGGTCGGGCGCTTGTGCGCGATGTCGTGAGTGGCTCCTTTGTAGCCGAGCACGTAGTTGGCATAGTTCCACAACTCGCTGCCGCTGGAATGCTCGCTTTCGAGCATGAGGGTGGCGAAGCGGGTGGAGTCCGTCTGGAAAGCGAGGTAGAGCAGGTCATACATGCAGCGGGTGTATTGCTCCGGATCTTTATGGGAAACCTCAAGGTTCAGCCCCTTGGTATCGACATTCGGCAGCGACTGATGTGTCCACTGGCTGGTGCGTTCGACACGCTTCTCGAGTGCGCGTATGGAGTCGAGATACTCCTCCATTTTCTGTTGGTCTTCTTTTCCAAGTCGACCTTGGAGTCGCTTGGAGTCGTCCATCATCAGATCGAGCACACTCGCCTCGCGTTTGAGATCGGCACGGACTTGCTCGATGCCTTTGCCTGCGTAGGGGCTGAAGAGTCGGTTGAAAATTTCCTGGGGTCGGTGCATCGATGGGATCGGGCGACCGGGGCCGTAGTGCGAAAGTGTCTTGGCACTGCCGTAGGAGCCGGTGCCGCCCTCGGTGCCTAACACGAGTGAGGCGTAGCGGGTCTTGTGTCCGTTCACCTTCGCAGCGAGTTGATCGACGGAGATGTTGTTT